>NZ_RQFT01000007.1:0-300000 GCF_004769525.1 Leptospira bouyouniensis
CTTGCTCCCTATGGGTCGCAAGTCTGTCATTTCGCGAACCACTAGTTTGTAGATACTATTGGGTTCGATCAATGGATCATTATTTGTACACAAAAAAAGCCAACCTTTTGGTTGGCCTTTTTTTTTGAGTTATAAGTGCTAACCCGGCAACGTCCTACTCTCCCATTGAGCGAACCCAATAGTACCATCGGCGATGAGAAGCTTGACTTCCGTGTTCGGAATGGGAACGGGTATGGCCTTCTCTCCATAATCACCAGGAGTAATTACCATGTGTACAGAAGAGAGTGGGAAGTCAAATCAATATAGAAGAAAAGATTGCGTTTTTTAAGAAAACAAAAACCATTTCAATATGGCGGAATTATCAGAACCATTGGTTCAAACGGAAACATTTACGGTGATGGGACTTCGTATCCGAACTTCCAATGTACCTGGAGATGCTGAGGTTAAAATTCCAGCCATTTATTCAAAATTTTATAAAGAAGACATTCCCAAAAAAATGGAAATGTTAAGAAAATTTGATCCTTTATTTGCAGTTTATTCTTCATATGAATCTGATGAAAATGGAGCGTATGACTTTTTGTTAGGTTATGCAGTCGAATCAAATACAAAAGCACTTCCTGGTATGGAAATCATGCATATAAAATCACAAAAAGGACGTTACTTTGCGATCCAACCAGGTCCTCCGGAAGAAGTGGTTCCAAAATTTTGGGCCGAAATTTGGAATCATCCGGAAATTCCGAAAATCAGAACCTTTCAAACCGATTGGGAAGAATATTCCGAAGCAGGGATTCGAGTTTTTTTATCAACAACTTAGTCTTTCGATTCTAGTTCCCCGATTTTCGTTTCTGTACACGAAGATGATTTGCCGGAACTTCCCTCTTCTAAGGTTTGGTATTTATTTTTTTCTACTTTGACCATCTTCACCTTGATCGTATTACCAATATAATCTGATATTTCAGGATCATTCGTTTCCATTAAGATGAGGGTATGAGTACAAGGCCCATTCCAAATAATTTTCTCTTTGATAAACATGGAGTCGTATTCTTGTACTTGGTATGATGCATAACGTTTAAAACGAGACGTATGCCCCGACTGACATTTGTTATCAAAAATCCCAGTTCGGAACTTGGCACATTTATCAAAGGCAGGTTTATTGTGCACTGGGTGTGCTGCTCCTAGAGTTTGGAAAAATAATAAGAAAAGGAATAAAACAATCCAAACTTTCATACTGCTGGCATTTCCATTGGTACATTTTGAACTGATTGACTTTTCTTTTCCACTACATACACTCTCCAATCCGTAACAACCCACACCCAGATACCAACAAACATTGCGGTAGAAACCCAAAGGCCAATGGTAGCACCCGGGATGAGTAAAAAGTCAACAACGCCATGTTGTAAAACTGCCAATACAAAACCAAAAAATATAGTTAATTTCTTTGAACTTACTTCCAACTTTTGATTACTTTTCAGAAGAAAAAATGAAAAACACAAATTGATGAGTAAGTGAATATTGGAAGAATGAATGGTCCTAGCAATAAAGAGATTTAATTTTTTTTCATCTGGTTCGCGGAAAATGTAATGTGTATTCTCAATGAAAGAAAAACCCATCGCAACAAAAGCACCAAATAACACTACATTAGGTGAAAACTTTTTTTCCTTTCGATCATAACCAAAAATAAACGAAAGAATCATTATAAAAAAAATTTTAAATGTCTCTTCAGTGATTCCTGCTTGGATAAAAGCTAGATGTGCTGTTTGAGTCAGAAGGCTCACCTTTTTTTTTGGAGAAAAGTCTGTCTCTGGCCAAAGGATTGGATGGAGTCTTAATATTAAATCAGTAGACAACCATCCAAACACCAGAGCTAAAAAGATCCCTAAGACTTCCTGCCATCCTTTTTTTGGTTTGTATGCTTTCCAAATCACAACAGCCCAAGGAAACACAGTTGCCGCACCTATCAGATAGTCATAAAATCCAATTTCTTTCATTCAGGTAACTCTTCCATATAACGCCCATCGAACAGGTTGATCATTTCTTTTTGTAAGGGAGTCGGTACAAACTCAGGGTCAATGGGACCGTTCCAAAATAACTCTGTGACTCGGATGTCATTTTTGGTTCCAGGTGGAGGCATGAGTGGCCCCAAACTCTCAACCAATTGTAATGTGCGTAAGTCTTGGTCGGGATAATCAGATGCTTCCACAAGTTCTACATCGATTACATCACCATCTTGTGTGATGGTATAAGCAACCACGCTGGAATATGGATGGGGAGCTTTCGCCCAGTAATCCATGTAACTTTCTGGAATCCGCATTTTGGCTGAGATATAATTTGAGTAAGTTGGTGGGACTTTTTTCCCTCTAATTTTTTTGATATAACCTTTAACAGGTCCATTATCAGCTACCTTTTCATTCGAGATCTTTTCACCTTTCTCTTTGTTCTCTGTTTCATTTCCTGTGATGACTCCACCATTCAACCCTTGGGTATCATCAGGGACATTAGGATCAATGAAATAGAATTCCATTTTTTCTGGGCGGAAGTGATCATTTTTCTGAGTTGATTGTTCTTTCTTTTTACCACGTTGAAGGCTGATGGGAATCAGGAATACTAGACACAATAAAACCAAATGGAATAATAAAGATAGAGGTAACACATTTCGAAACCCCTTTCTTAAACCTGGTTTAAAAAACGGTTCCATTTCACCATCTTTGTCTTTTTTGATTCCTAGATTTTCTAAGCTAAATGACTTTTCTAATATAGAAGCAGAATAAAAATACAAACCAACAAGTGTTGCCAGTGAAAAGACCGCATAAGCAATATTTTGCGATGATACAAAAAAGTCTTTATCAGGGATGCCAGGTTTTAATCCAAAACCTGCGAGAAATTGAATTCCAAAGATGGGACTGATGTAAGAAAACACCCAAACGGCAGAAAATAAATACAATAAAAGTGTTAAAAATAAAATTGGGAATCCACGCCAATATTCATAAACATAAGTATGACCGAAGCCCGGTATAATTCTGTCACGAAACTTTGCCTTTTCTTTGACAATTAGTTCTAAGCGAAGTGGGAATTTGCCTTCTGTTTTGACTGCTTTTTTCCAATTTTCTCGAATACGAATCCCTTCCATATAACGCAAATAAGGTTTCGATATAAAAGATGGAATTTTATTCCGATTGAAACTAAAGAGTAAAATACAAACAGATACGGAATAATTAAATACGAACTGATGGACATCATAAAGTGGGGCAAGAGGAGACAAATTCTTTTGTGGGTTTAAAGATTCTGTGATGTATAAAAATACAAATTGGATAATGAGTGCAAGAACGAGCACAAGTAACACCGTATCAAATTTTGTGTCACGAATTCTCATCTCAGTTCTAAGTTCTGTACCAGGAAAATCTCTTTGGATTCGAGAGGATCGAATCAATTCCCGTTTTTGATTCCGATGACGACTATGGAAAAAATTGAGAAGAAGCAAAAGAAAACAAAAAATTAAAAATCCAACCTTCAATCGAAACGTAATGCCATCTGTTGCTAAAAAAGAATTGATGGCAACTTCCCATTCCATACTGGACCTGTGTAGAAGTTCTACAGGATAAAAGAGTATCCAATTCAAAATATAAATGGAAATGACAGCAATTGCCCTAAGGCGTAAGCGGAATTCTTTTGGAAAGGCAAAGAGGATTCCAAAAGCGAAAAATGGACCCAAACTGAAAAGTGGTGAGAGCCAAAGGAAAAACGTTAAGGATTTTTTTGCCCAAGGAGAGAGGTATTGAGAGTTTGCGGAATCCATTCTTTAGTCTTATCTCAAGGAAAATACTTTGAATTTTCATGGAAAACAAAAAATTTGGCGGATATGGCACAGCCGAAAGAGAAAGAAGAACAGTCGCTCAAACCCATAGTCGCAGTCTCCAAACGAAGAGGCTTTGTTTTCCCAGGGTCCGAAATTTACGGAGGCCTCTCCAATACATTTGACTATGGTCCGAACGGAATTGAAGTTTTGAACAATTTAAAACGACTTTGGTGGGAATACTTTGTCCACCGACGGGATGATGTTTTAGGACTTGATTCTTCCATTCTCCTCCACCCACGAGTTTGGGAAGCTTCTGGGCACATCTCCAATTTCAACGACCCACTTATGGATTGTAAAAAATGTAAAACTCGTGTACGAGTGGATAAGTTTTTAGAAGACAAAGAAGGCGAAGGGGCAGCCACAGGGAAAAGTCTAGAAGAGTTAACAAACACCATCCGAGACAAAGGGTATGCTTGCCCTACTTGTGGAACCGTAGGGAGTTTTACCGACGCCCGCCAATTCAATTTGATGTTCAAAACTTCCCATGGTGCTTCGGAAGAAGGAGCCACTGATATCTACCTTCGACCTGAAACGGCACAAGGGATCTTTATCAATTTCAAAAACGTGACCCAAATTGCGCGGAAAAAAGTTCCATTCGGAATTGCACAAATTGGAAAATCCTTTCGAAACGAAATCATGGCTCGCCAATTTATCTTTCGCACACGTGAGTTCGAACAGATGGAGATGGAATTTTTCTGTGAACCAGGAACTCAGAAAGAATGGTTTAAGTATTGGGTGGACTACTGCATGGACTGGCTTGTGAATGTGGTTGGTTTAAAAAAAGAAAACTTACGTGTGAGAGAACATGAAAAAGAAGAACTTTCTTTCTACAGTGATTCCACGAGTGATATCGAATACAAATACCCGTTTGGTTGGGGTGAACTTTGGGGTGTTGCATCAAGAACAGATTATGACCTTAACCAACATGAAAAATTTTCTTCTGAAGATTTAAAATACCATGACCTCGATCAAAAGAAAAAATACCTTCCTTATGTCGTCGAACCAGCACTTGGTCTAAATAGACTTTTCCTTGCGGTGTTATGTGATGCATACGAAGAAGAAAAATTAGAAAAAGACGACATTCGTACAGTCTTACGATTTGGAAAACGTGTGAGTCCCATGAAAGTGGCGATTTTCCCATTGATGAAAAAAGACGGACTTGATGCCAAAGCAAAAGAAATTTATTCAGACCTGAGAAACCATTGGTATGTTGACTATGATGAAAGTGGTGCGATTGGAAAACGTTACCGCCGTCATGATGAGATCGGAACTCCATTCTGTATCACCGTAGATTATGACACGATGAGTGACGGAACTGTTACCATCCGAGAAAGAGATTCTATGAAACAAGAAAGGATCCCAGTAACCGAACTCAAATCCTACCTCATCCAAAGAATGGTATAGTTGATCCGAGATCTTACTGAATCTGATAGAAACCAAACCATCGAACTCGTAAACCAGTTTTTCCGAAAGGTAAACGAACTCGAGTTAGATGGTTTATTTCGCATCCGCCCACGCGCTGCCACCAAATTCACTGATATTTACTTCAAACTGATTGGTACAGGGAAAGTATATATGAAAGGGTATTTCCAAGATGAGGAACTTGTCTCCCTTGTGATTGGTAGGATCGAAGAAAAACCCCACCTTGAAGAAGAAAGAAGTCTCTTCATTGACCTAGCAGTCACCAAACTTGGCAAAAAGAAAAAAGGTTATATGTCAAAACTTTTAAAAGATGTAGACCAATGGTGTTTAGAAAAAAACATCCCTTCCATCGAACTAAGAGCGATTTTAAAAAATGAAGAAGCAATTCAGTTTTGGAATCAGTCTAGTTTCGAACCATTTTACATCCGGTACCGCAAACGTTTGCCAGGGATGTAAAACCGCGGCGAGAATCTACCAACTTCCAGAACTTCCACCCCCACCAAAACTCCCTCCTCCACCTCCGCTGCTAGAACTCGAACTAGAACTTCCGCTATACGAACTAGAAGTACTTCTGTAGCTGGAAGAGGAAGAACTTGAACCCGAAGAATAGGAAGAATAAGATCCACCATCACTTTCTTCCCAAATCGTATAAAAGAAATGGAGTAAGAGTAAACTAAAATAAGAAAAGAAAAAGACTGAAATCGAAAATGATTCAGTATAACCTAGAATAAATTCTATGGAAAATCCAAAAGTCCAAACAAGAGAGATGAACCCATACTTAATTAGCCTCGTTTTCCAAGATTTCACTTGGATGGATATTGCCAAAACATAACCTAACACCAAACAGAAAAACCATTGAAAAGAATTAAAAAGGTTACTGTAATCCATCTGCATAGATGAATTTTGATCGATTGGAAGGTGAAAATAAACAAGTGCCACTACTGTGAGCCAAACTAAAAACGCGATTGCATAACGTTTTATTTGTTTTTGGAAGAATGAAATGGAAAGGCCATAAATCGTAAATAGGATCAACCCTTGGTAGTACAAGATGTAAAAAAATCGTTCCTCGTTCAAAAACGAATGAATGGAAAACCATAGGCTTAAAATGGCGATCGAGTGGAAAAAAAGTTCACTCGCACTAAACCCCAATTTTTTCGCAAAGGCTTTGAATGAATCTTTTAAAACATCATCTAACGATAGCTTAATGACAAGTAGAATAACACCAATGATCCCGATCACCCAGAAAAGGACAATCCATTCTGCGTGAAAACTAAATTGCAAAAACGGGATCCAAAAGAGAAGAGATAAGATGGCAAGTGGATAGGAGAACCATTCCCAAAGCCCATACAAAAGGTATAAATTTAAAGCGACTATACCCAAACAGAAAAAATAAAATACAGCATCTGGAAGGAAATACAAAAGTCCAAAAAATACAACGGATCCATAAAGTATTTCTAACCAAAGTTTTCGTTTATATGTTTTGCCATCTGTCATCAGGAAAAATCCAATGAGAGCAGCCACGATCACACCAGTTGCAATTCCAATGTTTTTCGCTGTATTTTCATTGGAGATGGCATAACCAATTCCCTCTGGATAGTCTGATTGTAAATTTGGATTGGAATCTGCTGCCCCGAGAATTACCGATTCGATGGCAGAATACCCAAGAAGGATTCCACTCGGTAAATCTCCCTTTTTAAACTCGGGAATCATTATATTTTTAATGATTCGATTACACATAATATCTGTTAATGTTTCTTCAAGTCCATATCCGACTTCGATTCTTACCTTCCTATCTCCTACTGACAATAAAACGAACACTCCATTGTCCTTATCCTTTTGACCAATTTTAGATAATTCCGCTACTTTTAAAGAATACGATTCTATCGTTTCTCCCTCCAAACTTTGGATGATGTAAAGAAATACTTGTGCACTCGTTTTCTCTTCGATCCCGGTGATGATGGATTGTAAGTTTGTGATTTGATCGGTATTTAACAACCCTACTTCATCAGTAATAGGCGTTGTAAGAACTTTTGCTTCCTTTGTTTGGACTTCAGTTACAGTGACAGTCAAAATCAAAAGCAAGGTAACAAGATATTGAATTGAAGTTTTCAGATCCAATCGCATAGGGCAAAACAATACCAAACTTTCTTTTTTTGGCAAGTATAGTTTGCATTGGGTCATGAAGTCTAGTTACGTTTCACTAACCTAACCATACGAAAGATAGGTCCCATTACATTTTTAAATAAAGGGAAATTGGAGAGTTTAATCAATTTAAAGGTAAGATCCAAAGAATCATGGATCATTAGTTTTGTATTTTGGAATGATTTTGAAGAATCCGTAAGCCAGTAAAACAAAATTCCCATCTGTTGCATCCATAAGAGATCTGGCAAAACTTTACTTAAGTCTTCCCGAAGTTTGGAATTCGACGAGGCCATCGCTAGTCGGATGATACCAACAGCCTCCTCACGTAATCCTTCACTCTCTTTGCTAAATGGTGATAAAGGATCTTTCGGGTCCCCCGCTTGTCTTGCAAGCACTTGTAAAAATTTTTTGTGACTAGAAAAAAGTTCCAATTGGGTTGTGATGATATATTTATAACGCATCTTAAAATCTTTCGTCGATTTGAAATAGGATTCACATAATCTCTTCAGTTCTTTTTGTGAACCTTTATAAAACTCTAATACCAAGTCTTCTTTCGATTGAAAGTGGTAGTAGGTAAGACCAAGAGATACTTTCGACTCTTTTGCAATAATTCGCATTGTTGTGTTTTCATACCCTTCCTTTTGGAAAAGCAACAGTGCTGTTCGATAAATCTTTTGTTTTGTCTCTTCCCTTTTAGGAATTTGTTTCAAAACCTTTCCATTGTTTTGGATTCGGAGTGTTTGTGGCATTAATTCAACTCATACAATCAAAGATTTAGGAAAGGATTCGATTAAGGTAATATAACTGAACACGTTCAAATTAATTAGATTTCATTTGAGTAACAAAAAAAATTAAACGTTTGGATTCGAAACCAATTCCATTGATTTTGAACATGTTCAATTATGACATATTTTTGCCATTTTTTTATTTGTCATAAAAAAATTTTCTTGCCTCATTTAAGTCAAACTGCCACATTTTTATCTTAGAAAATTCAGAGGTGAAAAATTTATGATTCGAAAAAGTCTTTTGGCCTTTTTTGTGACTGCCATGTTGGCAACCCCAGTTCTTGCGAGTTCTGGTTCTTCTTCAAAACCACTTGCGGGAACTTACCCGATCGTTTTATCCCATGGTTTATTCGGTTGGGGTGAAAATTCAGGTGGTATCATTAGTATTGTAAATTATTGGGGTGGAACTGACGACTACCTAAGAAGCCAAGGTGCTACTGTTTATGCTCCTGCAAAAACAGCTGCCAACTCAAACGAAGTTCGCGCACAAGAACTCAAAGCCGCTATCTTAACGTATGCAGCAGCTACCAATTACTCTGGCAAATTCCATATCCTTGGACACTCCCAAGGTGGTCTCGATAGCCGTTATATGGTATCTAACTTAGGTTTATCAAGCCGAGTGGCTACTCTCACCACACTCAACACTCCTCATTACGGATCTCCTATTGCGGACATCATCAAAACGGTTCTACCTAGTTGGATCCAACCGTTTGTGGCAAGCATTGTAGAAACACTTGTCAAGATCGTTTATGGTGGTACAAACCAACAAAATGCACTCGCAGCACTTTCTTCTCTAACAAAAGAAGGTTTGTCTTCCTTTAACTCTTACACACCAAATCGTTCTGGTGTTAAGTATTACTCTTACGGATCATACATCACACTTCCAGATTTAATCCAACACCCTCTTATGGGAATTTTACACCCTGCTTGTGCAGCTGGTGGACTATTCCAAGGACAAGGAGCAACAAATGATGGGCTTGTTCCACTTTCTTCACAAAAATGGGGAACTTGGAAAGGTGGTCCTTCATATGGAATTTTAACAACTGGTGTAGACCACTTGCAAGTTTCGAACACATTACGTTCTGGAAGTTTCTGGTACGATGTGGAAGGCTTTTATATGAATATGGCTTCTAACATGAAGGCGAATCAATAATTCGAATCTGAAGTTTTTTTAGAAAACCCAAGGATGTCCTTGGGTTTTTTTGTTTCCAGAAACAATTTTTCATCTTTTACTACTCTACAATCTCCATGAATACAAAATACATTCGACCATTCAGTATCGGTCTTTTCGTTATCATCATCTTATTTGTGATGTATCAATTCACAAAGTCTAATGAGTTTGGTTCTGCTAATGAAGAGAATCCAAATGACAAAGCGGAATCTTATTTTAGGACACAAAGTGATGGGTTTTCTGTGGATCCATTTTATTTAGAATCAGCAAAATCAATTTTTTCACCTGATGGCAATTTTCTAAAATTTGACGAAATTTTCGCCAAAGCAAGGTCAGGTGAATTAAATCTCATATCTGAATTGTGGAACCTAAGGCGCCAATGCCCAGAAGGGAGCACAAGAGAGCAGTGTCACGAATACATCAAAGCATTTATCCAAAATCAATATTCTGGGGAAGATGCCAAAAAACTTTTAAACTTACTCACAAATTATTTGAAATATGAAGAAGCTATGGTCCAACTCGATCCAAGTTCCAAGTCTTATACAAACGCCGAAAGATACGAACAAATCAAACAACTTAGAAGGAAGTTTTTTGCAAAGGAAGATGCAGAACTGATTTTTGGATTAGAAGAAGCCACTGCTGATTTTAGTTTTAACCGAAAGAATTTTTTAGATGAAACTAAAAATCTAAAAGCAGACGAACGAATCCGATTGTACGAAGACTTTCGAAAAAAGACATTTGGACCTTATTACAATGCAGTTGTTAGCAGGGAACCTCAGTATGATAAATTTGAAACTGAAATGGACCTTCGCCAAAACGAACTTTCTAAACTATCAGGTTCAGAACGTGATAACAAGGAACGAGAAGTACGTATCCGTTATTTTGGAAAAGACGGAAATGAACGAATGGAAAAAGTTCTGAAGGAAATCAAAGAAGAAGAAGAAAAAATCTCTAAACTTGAAATAGATGAAACAAACTATCTCAAAAACAATCCAAATCTTTCCGATTCAGAAAAAGAAAAAAAGTTAATGGAACTTCGCATCAAAACTTTAGGAAGTAAGGAACTCGCTGAAGAATATATAAGAAGATTGGAGTATGAAAAAACACTTAAAAATTCCGGGAATTAGTTCTCCTTTCACCTTCCTTCTACTTGCTGCGATTTTTTTTGCACTTTCGTTAGAACCTTTCGGTTTTGCCACCGCAGGGTTCTTGTGTTTATTTTTTTTGTTACTGGTCACAAAAGAAATCATAAAAGAGGGCAGATTATTTCATTCAATTGTATATACAGTTGTATTCTCATTTTTTGTAACCTGCACTACATTTTATTGGATGGGGAATGCAATCCGAAACATCACAGGGCATGGTCTTGTGATCTCATCCTTACTCTTTTTGTTATACGGTTTTTTTTCTTTCTATAAAATAGGAATTATTTTCATCGGATCCTTCTTTTTTAAGAAATACCGTTTGGTATCAGAGACCAAATTTTATCTCTTTATTTTCCCATCCCTATTTTTGATTTCTGATTGGATCTCTCCAATGGTATTCCCCGTATATTGGGGTGATTTGTTTCGAAACCAGATCCTTTGGCGCCAAATGGCAAGGTTTGGTATTGAAGTATTAGGACTTGTATCCGTATTATCTGTTTCTTTATTCTATTTGATGGTTGTCAGAAAAGAATATAAATGGAAACAAACTTATTTATATCTGGCTCCTATATTTTTTATTTTTTCAGGAAACCTTTACTTTTTAGCTGAAACAATTCCACCTGAAAAAGCCATACATTTGGTTTTACTACAACCAAACACACCATATGCGAAAAATAAAATCCGTGAAGATTTTGATTTTATGACTAAAACCATCCAAGGTGTTTTTAACCTAGGTGAAGAAGCAATACGGAATGCACCAAAACCAATCGATGCAATTCTTTTACCAGAATCTTCCATTCCATTTTTAGGAACCTTACCATCAAAAAATCCCAACTCAACTTATAGCAAAAGTTTTGTGGATATAACTGAAGCACTCGTTCAACTTTCCAATGCATCATTAGTTTTTAATGAACTTGTATGGGACGAAGGTTCCAGAAATTCGTTTAGTCTTTTAAAACCGGTAACATTAAACACCGAAAGACGTTATAAACATATCCTTTTGCCATTTGGCGAATATCTGCCTTTTGAAAACCAAATCCCACTGCTTAGATCTCTTTTCCCAGAAGTGAGTCATCACATCTCAGGAAGTGAATTTGGATCTCAAGTCATCAAAACAAAATCAGGAGAATCTGTAAGTTTCACGCCCCTGATCTGTTATGAAGTTTTATATCCTGAATTGGTTCGGAAGATGATCTTACACTCACCATCGGAACTCACCATCAATCTCACAAATGACTCTTGGTTTGAAAGTTTTACTGAAACAAAACAACACGCTGGTGCAGGAAGATTACGAGCGATTGAGTCTGGCAGACCTTTTGTTCGAGCGGCTGTTTCAGGGCTGAGTTCAGCATATGATCCTTGGGGAAGGGACATGATGGGTGAACTTCCGATCTTTCAAAAAGCCATTGGATACTTGGATGTGATGACCGTTTCTCATGATCGAGAAACACCTTATTTAAAATTTGGACCTTATCCATGGAGGGTATTGGCTGTTTTTGGCTTATTTTTTCTATTTTTCACGAGTCCTAGAGCTTTCGACTCTCATAAAAAGAAAAATGAAATTGAAATTTAGCATAGGATAGAAAGGCTATTCGAATATGGAATGGGAAAAAATACTTCGCGATGCGGTCAAAGAAAACTCAATTAAGGAGTTGTATCTGAGAAAGGTACCATCGTTAAAGACTTGCGAAGATTGGAATAAAGTTGTCGAAGTGGGTACTGTAGACCACAAAACTAAGTATGCATACTATAAAGGTGGACTTGTGAAATACGGAGAAAGATTGTTCTTTGTCACACAAGAAAGATTGGATGCTGTTTCTCCATTTCGCAAATGGGATTTTAAGAGCAAAATCAAAGTCACTGATCCAGAATTGACGGTTGGCGAAAAAAAATAAGCCAGTGATACCAAAATACTTGATTTGCCACCCCGACACGATGGTAAAAAAAAGACCAACAAACGTTGGTCTTTTTTTTTGAATGGTTCTAATGAAAAACAACAACAAATGGGAATTTGTTTTTGGTGTTATCGATTCAATCGAATGATCATATTGAGCTTTTCCGCAATGGCTATCACTTCCATCACTTTTGATTTTTCAATGATGATACCTGTTGGACTCACTTCTTCTAATACAAACTTTTTGCCTTTGATCTGACCCAGTAGGAGTTCCATCACTTGTGAATCTTTGGTTCTAAGTAAGACTGAATCTTCGGTGATGGTTACAATTGGTAAATTGTTACCCCAATCATCCAGTAAGAAGAGTAAATTTTGTGCAAGTTCTGCTTTCGAAGACTCTCTTAAAAAATGAACAAACGTTTCTTTGTCATACCCAAGTAAAATTCCTAATTGGAAACTATCTTTTGTCAGTAAAAAAGTATAAACTCTGTCATAGTCTTTAAGCTCACAAAATGCTTTGAGTAAGTGAATGCCATGTAAGGAAACTCTATCAGGGAATGCGATGATAGAAAAGTCAGGGTTGATGGTAATTCCACCCTTTTCCGTCACTGTCACTAATGCTTCGTGGTTGAAGTAATGGAGTCCTAGTTCCGATAAACTCAAATTCCTTTGAGGGTATTCTACTTCAATGAGACCAAAGAGTTGTAAGTAAAAAATGGCAGAAATGATTTCCTTTCGGAGATCCGCCAAATCCTCTTCATAGGTTTTGATTTGGAAGGTAGGTGAAAAAACCAAATGGTCACGGATAATATGTGAAAAAATCACAGAGGTATTGATTTTTCCATGAGCCATAATGAGTTTCACTGTTTTGTCCAATATTCCCTTTTCATAAAAAGGTACTTCAGTCGCTGTGAAAACTTCTGGAGGGTTTAACCTACGAGTCCTTGCTTCATTCACTTCGTGAATCACAAGTTTCATAATCTCAAAAATATCTTTCTTAAGAAACTCATCTGTTTCTTGGATGAGAATTACATTTTCTCCCTTTATATCTACATAACCTAACAGTTTTAAGATGGGGAGTATGAGTTCAATTTGATAAACTTGACTTTTTTCAGGGAAAATTTCAATGTCAGGGGATAAAAGTTCAGTTTCAGTTCTTTTATGATCTGCTTGTTTGATTTTTCCTGATTTTGCAAGGTTCAAACCTTTTCTTGAAATATAAGAAATGAGTTTTTTTACGTTTAAGAAAAAATCGAGGCCGTTCGCAGAAATTTTTTCCTGGCGAACACGAGTTCCCTTTTTCACTGGAGGTAAAATAGGTGAAAACTGTAAATGGTCGAGAATTTCTTTTGGGATGACAATCACTCGAATGAATTTGTCTTCCACATAATACAAATCACGAACCAAGTGAAGCGCTGTTAGGTGAGGAATTGATTGTTCAAACTTCCCACGGTTTACGGTAATATAATTGCGAATGGTTTCTGCTTCAATCACACCACCATGGATATAAATTTGGTGTAAAACATCTTTATCGAAGTCAGAGAGTTCATCGATTAACTTTTGTAAAAACTCAGCACTGAGTGCGTGTTTTAAAAAGGTATCAATGTGTTCCCCTTTTTTGACACCAACGGCTTCTTTCCATTCTTCTGGAAGTTCCGCAAGAGTCGCTTTGTGAAGGGATTTTTCTATCGAATACTTAAACTTCTCACCTTTTGGGTTTGTTTCTACTTTAATGAGTTTTTGGTATTCATCATAAGTATGGTATTTATCTAAATTATTTGTAAGGCGTTCTCGATTTTTTCTTTGGTATAAAAGATAATACTTTCGAAGGACATTTAATTCCATCTCCACGTTGATTGGTGGGATATTTACCTTTCTCGAAATTTCTCCAAGAGTCATCACACCTTTATTTTTCAAAATGGATGTCAGGATGTTCACTTGCAAAGGTGTGAACTTTTCCAAAACACCTTTGAGGTAAAATTCGTTTTGGAAGATTTCCATGAGACCCAAAATGGTCGATTTTTTGTCCTTTCCTGGGATCTTTTGGATGTTCCAAAGATTTGCGATTTTTTTGATCTCGTTGAGATCGAGTTTCTCTAACTCTTGGTACAGGACAGTTTCTTGGCTCATGGGTGCGATTTGATAAGTTTTTGGTTGGGACCTATTCCTGCAACTCTATTTCAATTGTAAGCTCGGAGTCCATTTTGTCGTTTCCAAACCCCATTTGCGTCCCAAATTAGGGTTTATGGACTCATTTTCAGAGATTGTCTCTTTCGGTCTCCACTCAAGTCTGCGGGTGGCACATTCCAGTTTTGTATTCTCAACAAGACTACTCGGAATTTTAGCAAAACTTGCGAAAGGAGAACCAAACCACAGAGAAATCGCCATCTCACTTCGCGAAGCATTCTCTCAATTGGGCGCCACCTATATCAAACTAGGCCAATTCATTGCCAGTGCTCCCTCTCTCTTCCCAATTGAATATGTAGAAGAAATGCAGGCATGTCTAGACTCTGTCAGACCGGTTCAATTCCGGGAAATTAAATCTTCTGTGGAACGAGAACTTGGAGGAAAGCTGGAATCATTATTCCATAGTTTCGAAGAAACACCTTTAGCATCTGCTTCGATTGCCCAAGTCCATGCAGCTGTCACAAAAGAAGGATTGGATGTAGTGGTGAAAGTACAAAGACCAGATGTCCACCTAACTTTGAAAACCGACATGCAGATTTTAGGAATTCTCACAAAAGTATTAGAGATCATAGCACCTGAATTTAAAAAATCAGGACTCACTGCAATGTTCCAAGAATTCCAAATTTCGATCTTACAAGAAATTGATTTCATCCAAGAAGCCAAAAACATAGAGGAGTTTGAAGCTTACCTTTTGAAGGCAAAGGAAACACGAGCCCGTGTGCCACGTGTCTATCATACACTTTCATCAAAAAAAGTTCTAACAATGGAAAGATTTTACGGAGTTCCTATTACTGATGAAAAAGGATTAAAACAATTCACAGACAACCCAAGGAAAATACTCAGTGATGCCCTTGAGATATGGTTCTCATCTTTATCCAACCAAGGATTTTTCCATGCTGATGTCCATGCAGGGAATTTGATGATCCTTAAAGATGGTAACATTGGTTTTATCGATTTTGGAATTGTAGGAAGGATCTCACCTAAAATTTGGCGAGGGCTTATGCTTTTCACACAAGGAATTGGGATTGGTGAACCTACACTCGTTGCCAAAGGTCTTGTCGAAATGGATTCAACAGATAGTGGTGTGAACCCTACTTTACTGGCAAAAGAATTGGATTCGGTATTTAACGAATTAGAGTCTGTATATGTACATTTAACAGAAAACGAAATGTTTGATGAATCCAAAGTGAATCGAATTATGTTCGATATGAAGGAAATTGCCGAAAAAAATGGATTAAAAATCCCAAGGGAATTTGCTCTCCTCATGAAACAAATGTTATACTTTGACAGATACGTAAAATCAATGGCTCCAGAAATCAATTTGTTTCGTGACTCTCAAAACTTTGTCATAGGAAAAACATGACTTTATTCGATTTAAATGAAGGAGATTCGGCAGAAATTGTTTCCATCAATATGGACAAACTACCAAAGCCGATGCTTACGGAACTTTTGGAGCTAGGATTTTTTCCTGGTGCAAAAATCCTTTTAAAAACTAAATCAGTGATTCTTGGCAAGCTGATCTGTACACTAGGTGGGACCACCATCGGTTTACGTATGAAAGATGGAGAAGCAATTTTACTTAAAACCACTTAACGATGAAAGAAAAAAACATTTACCTTGTCGGAAATCCAAACTGTGGTAAAACCACACTATTCAACCAACTCACAGGACTTACTCAAAAAACAGGAAACTTTAGCGGAGTTACTGTCGAAAAAAAAGAAGGGTATATATCCTTACCAAATATTGAATTAAAAATTACCGACTTACCAGGGACATACGGTCTCGGTGGGATTGCCGAAGATAAAAAAATCGCTTATGAAGTTTTACTCAAACGCAAAGAAGATGAAGTTGTCATTTATGTATTGGATGCACTCAATTTAGAACGTGGGTTACAATTTTTGTTACAGATTATCGATATGGGTGCCCCCACTCTCGTTGTGCTAACCATGAAAGATGTTCTGGAGAAAAAAAGAATCCAGTTGGATTTAGAAAAATTAAAACAATCTCTTGGACTACAAATTGTACTTGTGAATGCAAAATCAGGCGAAGGTATTGCCGAATTAAAATCCTTACTCGCAAAGGAAGAATCTTTTCAAAAACAAAAACGTCTTTGGAAGTGGGATGAGAAAGAAGAATCCTATCTCAATTCACTCAAACAAAAACTGAAAATCACAACAAATGAAGCAGAGTTTTTCCTAACACAATCATTAAAATTTCTAAATGGTGACCCGCATTTACAAGACAACCGTAACTTAAACCAATTCCCAATAGAAACGAAAGAACTCTTATCAAGAGAGATAGAATCTAAATCATTCCATTTTGGATACCAAGAGGAGATGATCCATCGATCTATCCTCATTAAAAAAATTATTTCCAATTCAATTTTTTACCCAAATGTAACAAAAGGTGGATGGGAAGAGAAATTAGATCAAATTTTTTTACATCCTGTATTTGGGTTTCTCTGTTTTTTCTTACTAATGGGAATTTTGTTCCAAAGTTTATTTAGTTTTGCTGAAATTCCTATGGACTTAATCGAAGGTGGGATCACAAAACTACAAGATTTCACTGGCTCATATTTACCTGATGGCCCACTTCGATCTTTACTCGTAGAAGGAATATTAGGTGGCGTTGGGAGTGTTGTTGTTTTTGTTCCTCAAATTGCTTTATTATTTTTGTTCATTGGAGTCTTAGAAGAATCTGGTTATTTAGCTCGTGCTAGTTTTTTAATGGATCGATTGATGGGAAAATTTGGTCTCTCAGGAAAATCGTTTATCCCTCTACTTTCCTCGGCGGCTTGTGCTGTACCTGCCATCCTTGGAACAAGAACAATCGAAAACAAATCGGATCGATTCACAACGATTATGGTTTCACCACTGATTATGTGCTCTGCAAGATACCCAGTTTATATATTAATCGTCGGAACTGTATTTAGTTACCCCCCTATTTTTGGTATCTTTAATGTCCAAGGATTTGTATTGTTTTCTATGTTCTTTTTGGGCATGGCCGTGAGTTTTACATTTGCTCTCATTTTTCGGAAAACTGTATTTAAAGAAAATGCATCATACTTTGTGATGGAATTACCAAGATACAATCTACCATCTATCAAAAGTTTGTTTTTTACTGTTTATGGAAAAGTGAAATCCTTTTTAGCAACAGCGGGACAAATCATTCTTTATATCTCAATATTACTTTGGTTTCTAAGTCACTTCCCCGCAGAGTATAAAGACGAAGTTTGGAAAACTAGCCCTATCGAATCCTCTTATATCGGTCGTGTAGGTAAGGTGATGGAACCTGCAATTGCCCCACTCGGATTTGATTGGAAAATTGGAATCTCAATTCTAACTTCCTTTGCTGCAAGAGAAGTGATGGTATCCACCTTAGCTGTATTATATGGATCAGAAGAGGAAGGTGAGGAATCAGAATCTTTGCGAGAAACATTACGTGCTGACAAAAAATCGGATGGATCTTTTGTTTGGACTCCGCTTACAGGGATCTCACTCCTACTGTTTTTTGCCTTTGCAAGCCAATGTATGTCCACTCTTGCTGTCACAAAAAAGGAAACCGGTAGTTTGTTATGGCCCACAGTCCAGTTCCTATATATGACTACGCTTGCAATATCAACATCCTTTATCGTATACCAATTAGGAAAAATTTTAGGATTTGTTTAATCTGCCGACAATGAAAATTAGAGGCACACTTTGGATTTTCATATTGGCAAAAAAACTCTTACAAGAAACTCAGAACCATATTTAGTCGCAGAAATTGGACTGAACCACAACGCTAACTTAGAAATTGGGAAACGAACGATTGAAAAAGCAAAAGAATCGGGCGCTCATGCTGTAAAATTCCAAACTTACATTACAGAAGAGTTCATTGATGCCACAAACCCTGAAGTAAAATTTCTATTTGATATCTTCAAACAATACGAGCTAAATGAATCTTTCCACAAAGAATTCCAAAAAACGGCATTGGATCTTGGACTTGATTTTTTTTCTACGCCATTATGTGATTCAGCAGTGGATTTGTTATCAAATCTAAACGTTCCTATTTTTAAAATTGCTTCAGGAGACATTGTCAACTTACCTTTGTTAAACAAAGTTTTCCAAACCAAAAAACCAATTATTGTATCCACTGGTGCAGCATTACCTGAAGAAGTGGTACGAGCTATTTCAAAATTTCAAACTGAAAAGGTAGAAGTATGTCTCCTTCATTGTGTTTCGATGTATCCAACACCCATTGACAAAGTGAATTTAAAATCCATTCCTTATTATTTGGATACGACAGAGTATGTAGTTGGATTCAGCGACCATTCGGACGGAACACTCGCATCAAATCTTGCCATTGGTTTCGGAGCTGTTGTCATTGAAAAACATTTCACATTAGATCGAAATTTAGATGGACCAGACCATACAATTTCTATGGATCCTATTTCATTTAAAAAACTAGCAGAAGAAACCAAACAAAGTTTTTTAATGCGTGGTGAGTATGGAAAAAATACCCATAAAGAAGAAACCGGTGGTTGGTTTTATGGAAGAAGGTCTTTGTACAAACAAAATCAATCAGTGCTGAGCCTTAGGCCTGCTCTTCACACAAAAGACAAAACAGTTTTAAATTCTTGGGATTTAGATTTAGTTGGAGATCCTTCCAATTTACCGGAAGGACCCATCCGATTGGCACCTATCAAAAAATAGGCGCCATTTGTGTTACATCTTTTGGATGATTTGTTCCAGTAAAGTTTTTAAGAACACAGGGTTTGGCGTTCCACTTTCAATTTTTCGATCATTGATGTAAAGAGAAGGAGTTGATTGAATATTTAATTTCTCTGCTTCATCAATCTCTGCATTCAATTGATTTTGAGCTTCCTTTGATGCCATACATGTTTTGAGGGAGTTCACATTGAGTCCAATGAGGTTCCCTAAATTGACAACACTTGCACCAGAATGAGCCACACCTTTTTCTAAGTTATCATACAAACCACGATACATTGGTTCAAATTTTCCTTGTTTGTCCGCACAAATTGCAGCCATGGCAGCAATACAAGAAGTAGCCCCAGGTCTAGGTTGTTGCATAAGTCGATTACAAGAGCCATCTAAAGGAAAATTTTTATACACAACCTTTACCATTCCATCATATTCAGAAAGTACCGTATGTAAAATATGACTTGTGTGGAGGCAGTGCCCACAATTGTAATCAGCATACTTTACAATTGTGATAGGTGCGTCTTTTTTCCCAATACTAGGAGACCCTTGCGTTTTGATTCCAAGTGTTGGCTCTAAAAAGAAAGCATCAATTTTTGTTTGTATTTCTTTAGAATCCATTCCTCTCGAAGTTGCGAGTGTGTTAGAGGACTCTCCCTTCACCCACATTTTGCTCGAAGCAAAACCAACTGAAAAACTAAAAAAGAATACAAGTCCAAATGTCGCATAACCATCCTTAATCGAAGAAGGAATGTCTAATTTTGGTTTTCCTTCTGTTTTCCATAATAAGTAAAGAATTACAAGCAAAGTAATCGTTACAATGTATGTGATAAAACACAATTGGCAGATGGTGCCAATGATCCCAACAGATATTCCAAATAAGATGAGATCAAAGAAAAGTCCTAATGCTAAAACAGGAAAGAGGAGAGAAATTAGTTTGGACACTTCATCTGAACTAGAACTTTTTGATATAAGGTAAAAAACATACACAACTAACCCATAAAATCCAAATCCAAGCAAAGCGATTGGAACATTCCCGAGGAATGGAATTCCAGGGATTGCGGAATAAGAACTTTCTGCTACTTTTAAACAAGAATCTCCACCACCTAATGCAGAACAAGCGGCACCTGCGACATTATCTGTCCCAATACCAAAATACTCAACTGCCAATAGGAAAGAAAAAAGAAGTCCTAAAACCCCTACGACGAGTCCACCGATTGCCAAATTTTTACGATTCATTTCTATTTTTCCCTCTTTTGATTTAGAATCCTGATACTTTCTTTTAGATCTAATTTTCCTTCATAAATGGCTTTTCCTGTGATGGCACCAAACAATTTTCCATCGGTTTGGTCATACAGTTCCACCAAATCCTGAGTGGAGGAAACACCTCCAGATGCAACGAGTTGTAAATCTGGAAATTCAGTGAGTAATTCCTTATATAAATGGGTACTCGGACCTTCCATCATCCCATCTCTTGCGATATCTGTAAAAATCACATGGCGAATTCCCATCGCATACATCGTATTTAAAAAATCTTTATATAAGATCCCTGAGTTGGTCTCCCAACCTTTGGTGCGCACATAACCATTTTTAGCATCTACTCCAATGACAATTCGGTTTTGGCCAAACAAAGAAAGTCCTTTTTCAACTATCTTAGGATCTTCGACAGCTATCGTTCCTAAAATAAACCTTGAGACTCCTAAACCATCATAAAACTTCATGTTATCGACGGATCGAATACCACCACCTAACTCAAGATCTACGGAACATTTTTCTTTTATTTTTTTGATTGTTTTTTCATTTTCCGATTTACCTGTCTTAGCTGCATTAAGATCTACAATGTGAATCAAGGTAGCACCTTGTTCTTCAAACACTTGGATCATTTTTTCAGGTGATGAAGAATAAACAGTTTTTTTAGAATAGTCTCCTTGTAAAAGGCGGACAGCTTCGTTATCGAGTAAATCAATTGCAGGTAATACTAACATTAGAGTTCTATGAAATTTTTCAGGATTCCCAGTCCTAGTTTGTCTGATTTTTCAGGGTGGAACTGAGTTCCAAATACGGTTTCCTTTTCCACAACTGCTGGAAAGGATTCCCCGTAATAATGACAATTAGCAGTGATGTCCAACCTGTCCACTCCCACTGGTCGATAGGAATGGATGAAATACATAAAGGATTCGCTAGGAATTCCCTTTAGTAGTTTGGTATTTTTTTGTTTGATATCAAAGAGTTTGTTCCAACCCATATGAGGTACTTTTAAATTTGATTTCCCTTCAAACTTTCGAATCTTCCCTCGTATAAGACCAAGCCCCGAAATTGTCGATCCAGGTTTACTTGTTTCATCAGAATCTTCGAATAACACTTGGTAACCGATACAAATCCCAAACAAATATTTTTTTCTAGCGATATGGTCTTTGATTAGAGTATCAAAACCTAGTTCGTTAAGGTTTTGCATTGCTTTGTCAAAATGGCCATCACCAGGCAAAATGATTTTGTCTGCTTGTTTTACTTGATTTGGATCGTTTGTGAAAACAAAATCATCTGTATAAAGAGAAACAGCTTTTAATAAGGAATGGATATTTCCCATTCCAAAATCTAAAACTGCAATCACTCGAGCATTCCCTTGGTCGATGGGATTTGGTCTTTGGCACTAGTATCAATTGCGATTGCTTGTCTTAATGCTTTGCCTAATGCTTTAAAAATAGACTCATGGATGTGGTGTCTATTTTCGCCGTAGTGAACCACTACATGTAAATTCATTTTTGCGTTAAGTGCAAGTTTCTGCAAAAACTCTAACGTGAGTTCGGCGTCATAAATTCCAAATTTCCCATCAAGCGTAGGACCAGTGTATTTAAAATAAAATCTTCCGCCAAGGTCGACAGCAACGGTTGTCAAAACTTCGTCCATCGGGAGTGTAAAATTTCCATACCGAAAAATCCCTTTTTTGTCCCCGAGTTGGTTATGGATCATTTGTCCCAGTAAGATCGCTGTATCTTCCACAGAGTGGTGGCAATCGATACCGATATCACCGCGGAGTTTTAAATCCATATCGATGAGACCGTGTTTAGCAATGTGTGAGAGCATATGCTCAAAAAAAGGGATTTCTGTATCAAATGCGTAAACACCACTGCCTCGGAGGTTTAGGTCCAAGCGGATGTCCGTTTCGGATGTTTTTCTGGATTCCACCATATTCCTAAGCATGTTTGGTAGAAAACCCAGCTGTCAAGAGAGAATGTATAAGATTTACGTTGCGAGGCTCAAAACACCAACCAAATTATAACCGATAAAAACCCAAAAACAATAAACCAAGGCTATGACAACAAAAACCAAAATTCGTTTCCAACGTGCGTTCAAAAATGTCCCTCTATCTGGACTAACAAATCACGTAAAAAACCTTCTCAGTTTTTTTTAGGAAATTGGATCTTTTTTTTACGTTTTTTTATTTTCCAAATCTTTGGTTGAACATTCGTATCAGTTCCGAAATGGAATCCTCTACATATTTAAAGTGTTTTGGTTTCATGGGGTCAAGAGGCATCATATCATGGATTTTTTTGTAACGATCAAAAGACTCTCTGATGTATTCCAAGTATTTTTGGCTCGTAATCCCATACCGTTTGAAAAGGGATTCATTTTCAACAAACATCCGTTTGAATTCATCCGCATAATTGCCATCATTCAAAAAATAAAATCGTAAGTCTGTTTTTGCCTGGGAAAAGGCGATATCAATGTTTGTGATGAATTTGGATGATTTGGAAGTTTCTGTACTGACTTGGCTTTGAGAAGATAATTTTGCAGCCACTTGTTCAATTGCCTTTTGTTCGGAAACTCGTTTTTCTTTTTCGAAGTCTTTTGCTAATTTTTCGCGCTTTAACACCTCTTCCACAGAGGACTTTTTTTCATCTGGCATAGTTTCATTATCCCTATCTCACAGTTGTGTCAAGGAATAAGACGAAAAATTATGCCTTCGCCTTACGTAAGGCACAATTTGGCAACCATTCACACCGGAGGCAAATGGGATCCTCGGTATTATACGTAGAAGGAGGGCAAATATTGGCGTTTTCAACTTGTAGTGGTTGTAAATAATTTATTACTGAAGTACGATCCTTTTTCATCTCAATTTGTTTGAGAATGATTTCATTGGATTTCTTTTGGTCCAAAAATAAATCTTCAACTGGCATTTGTTTCGGATTTGATTGTGGAAAAGACTCTTTTTGTTTGGTTGGTTCAAATTCCAAACTTGGTAAATAGGGAATTGCCGATGGTAAAAAATATTTAGGAAATAATTTGATAAGGGATAATGCGGTTAGGGCTCCACCTAAATGGCAAGTGCTAGAAATTTCACCATTCCCAAATTGAGAAATCAAATACCCAATGAGTAAGGCAGCCCACACTGCATTTTTTGCTTTGACTGGAATGATAAATAACAATAGTTCTGCGTTTGGATAAAAAAGACCGAATAACGCAAGTAATCCGAAGATCGCTCCTGAAGCGCCGATGGTTTGCGAAGTCATCGATTCTAAAATCGAAATCCCGCCACCTAACATTACATTTAAATAAGCTGACAATACTACAAAAATTCCAGCACCAATCTGAGATACAAAATACAAAATCACAAACTTGGTTTTCCCAATGATAGGAATGATATGATTACCTAACATATACATACCATACATATTAAAAAAGATATGGAGAGGGAGTAATCCCACTTCGTGTAGGAATCCATATGTGAAGACTTGCCATACCGCACCATTCAATACAAAATCAGGTGTGAGACCAAATCGAAAGACTAGTTGTTGGTTGGCAAAGTATTGTAAAAAAAAGATAAAACAATTTAGGATTAAAATAACATTTAAAGGATGTAGGATCGGATTCCCGAATAAACTGAGGCCCTGGTTTCGATTTCTACTCATGGTACTTCCAAAATTTAGAGTCTGGGGAAAGAAACAAGGGAAATAAAAAAAGGGGGAATCCTTTCGAAAGCCCCCCGGGAGTGATTTAAGGTAAAATCAGGCAACAGACCCTACCTTGATTATCAATCACTTCTACCATCGGATTTCTAAGGCACATGCTTAATAGTTCGGAGAAAAAATTAGGCGATTTTTGAGAGAGAATAGAGAGCTTCTCTGTTCAGAATATCAATACGGTTTTTGTCGACCGAGATAAATTCCCGTGCCTTAAGATCCGAAAGGGCACGAACCAGAGTTTCCGTTTTTGTTCCAATGAAAGTCGCCAATACATCACGAGTGACTTTGAGCTCCACATGGTTTTTTCGACCTTGGGCATTGTCTAAAACGATAAGGATCTCTGCTAATTTTTCATGGACTTGTTTGGTTCCCAAGGAGACCACATGTTCTTCCATCTCGCGCCATTCCTTTGCCATTTGGCGGAACACTTCTTTTTGGAAGTTATTATCATCTTTGACAAGGGCATCAATGAGGGCTCCTGTGATGTAACAGGCGTGTGTGTCCTCTACTGCCACAACATTGTGGTGTGAGATCGAATCTGAAATACAATCACGAAAGCCTACCCAATCCCCAGGTCCACTCAAACGAAGGGTTTGTTCTTTCCCACTGGCAAGTTGTACGTAACTTCGGACAAGCCCCGATTTAATGAAAAAAAATCCTTCCGCTTTGACCCCTGCAGTCACAAGGTGTTTGCCTCTAGGAAATATTGTAAAATCTTTCCCCGCATTAATACGCTCAATAGTTTCATGTGCAGCACAGTGCAGCACATTATGATTTTTATAATCACATAAAAAACAATCTGGATTGAGTGGAAGTTCAGACATTACACTTTTATGGTTCCCCTTACCAGTCGATTGTCGAGACAAAATTTTAGAAGACTTCTAAAATTTCATTTCCCCTTAAATTTAGGATCCCGCTTTTCTATAATACTCTGGATGGTCTCTTTAAAGTCATCCGAGATAAAATTTCGTGCTTGCGATTCTGCTTCTTTTTTCAATGCAGAATCCAATTGTTTCCAGGAGTAAAGATTCCCTTTTAATTCTTGCAAGGCAAGCGGAGACGCCTTTGACAATGAGAGCGCAAGTTCCATCGCTCTTTCGTAAACAGAAACTTTAGGGACAGCATCAAGAGCAAGGCCCCACTCCTTTGCCGTATTTCCATCAAAGGTTTCCCCAGTGAGGAGTATCCTTCCTCCTAAACTTTTTCCGAGCAATTCAGGTGCCAAATAACTCGAGCCCATTCCAGGATGGATTCCAAGACGAACAAAATTAAATGAATACTTTCCATCACTTGCGAAAATTCGTAAGTCACAACCAAAGGTTAACGATAGTCCAGCACCGATGGCATGACCATTCACAGCTGCAATGACTGGCACTGGAAGTTTTCTGACAGACAAAAAGAAACCATAAAACTTTCTCATATCACGTCTGTTTTGCGAGAAACTTTTTTCAGAAAAGGAGCGTAATAAATTTAAATCTCCGCCCGCACAAAAAACATCATTCCTTCCTGAAACGATGACGGCTCTCGGTAGATGTTTTTGTTTTCGGATCGAATGGATTAAATCAGAGAACTCTTCCCCCATTTTCCATGTCATGGAATTTCGAGAAGAGGGATTGTTCAGGAAGATGGAAAGAATAGTTCCATCTTCTGTTTCACGGGATTCTAATTCTAGGAATTCATACTCTTTGGCTTCAAATCGCGATTTCATCTATCTGAAAGGATTCGTACCAGGCTTTATCTTGTAAAGATAAAGGTTTGTTCCCAATCTCCATATTTTCAAAGTAATTGAGAAGAATTTCTAAATGTTGGCTTTCCATATTTTGGTTGGGTGATGCAGAATCAATGCCTTTGCTAAACAAAACATCCGCACGAATTTTATCTTTGTAATGATCAGGTTTTCCAGAGAAGATCAAATGCGCTGAAATCAAATCAAATCGAATCGTATCGACAATCCTTCGTAAAGAATCTTCAGACTCTAAATAGTATCTTGATGCCACTTCTGTTTGGAAATAATCCCCCCAAGTGATAAGATCAGGAACTGATCCCGTTTGTTCTAAAATTTTCTTTTGGGTCTCTTCATCTGTATAAAGATTACCGGCAAATCGTTCCAATATGGAATGGAGTTCTGACAAAATGGCTACCTTTTCTGGATTGAGGAGACCTTGTCGGATCATTGGCATAAGCTCAGGATTTACATGTTTTGGGAGAGTTAGTTCCATATACTTCCCATTTCGGCGGATTCTGTCGTTTTCTCGCATATTTTCTCAGTTAGAAAATCAGTTTTGACCCTTTAAAAATCGATAATTTTAGTATGGCGATCGGCAGAACAGACTCGATGCAGGAACTCATCACGATTTTAGAATCGTTGTTTGATGAGACAATCATTGGTTCCGATGTCAACATTGTAAAACATCTCTTCTACTATTTAAAAGCTGACAATCGTGAATTTGAATTCATTTACGAAGAGGATAACTTAGTCGCAGCCGTAGAAGAAATTGAAGCCCATACTGTCACTTTAGTGATCCCCGACCTAATTGAAAAAGGTTCCAGAAGGGCACGTGTTCGTTTTGAAGTGATGAACATCAACTACCAATTTGAAGTTGTCATCCTCGATATCCAAAAAGACCAAATTGTCATCAAAACTCCCACCGAGTTACAATCGTACCAACTCAGGACGAACAAAAGGATCCCAGTTGATGATTTGTTTATGAACTTTATCATTCTCTTTCGAAGTTTATCTGGAGGATCACGGGAAGTTGGGAAAAACCTTTATGCGGAAAGTAGATTCCCTCACTTAATGAAAGAAGTACGAAAAGACAGACCCGATAGTAAACTTATTAATATAATGTTAACGGAGGCAATTGAACGGATTTCTAAAGATTATGAAATTCACTTTTTCAAAGATGATCAAAAGTTAAATGAATTTGACGACTTCATTAAAAAAACAATCTTACGGACATCAAAAACGATCTACATCTCGGATTGCAACCGGATCACATCATATATCAATGAATCGAATGATGATGTATTATTTAATTATCATTCCGAACACAAAGAGATGGCAAAAGAGCTAGGTGATGAATTTGCTTTAGAATTTTTTGAATCCATGCGTAAACATGAGTCCAGGAACTTTTATGTTTCATACATTATCACTCCAATTCGATTATATGAAGATGTAGTGGGATTTATCAAAGTATATTCAACTGCCATGGAAAGATTTACGATTTCACAAAACCAAGCAGTCTATATTTTTGAACTTGCTGAAATCATCAGTTACGTATTCACGAAAATTGCAATCCAGTATGGTAGTTACGAAACCATGCAATCGACAACAAAGGTTGTAGATATTTCTCTTGATGGTTTATTATTTGAAATTTACGATAAACGATTGTTTCACTATTTAAAAAGACACAATATCATAAAAATGTTCATCCCACTCAATAAAGAAAGGACTATGATCCTTCGTGGGGAGATCATTCGTTTTTTGGACAAGGGGGATCATTACCATTTGGGTGTGAACTACTTTAGTTCAGCACCTGATGATATGTTGTTTTTAGAATCTTATCTATTTGAAAAGAGTATGAAAATCTTATCAGAGTAATCCGGATTGTTTTTCGGCAAGTCTGATTGCGTTCAATAATTCTTCCGAAAGAGTGGTTTCACCTGTATAGTACAATCGCAAAAGTTTTCCATGTTCTACAAGTTTTGCTCTGTAGGTGGTTTCTTCCATTGTGCCCCTAGTTTCTTTCCAGCGTAAATTATAAAATTCGCAAGCAAGTTTGTGCAGATAATAATCTGATTTTCGTAGGGAATAAGCTTTGTTTAAAAATTCTTCCGATTGACTCGCCAATTCATCCCTGGATTTTCGAAGGTCAACTGAATTTCCAGCCAGGTTTGTATGTAATAAGTTTAGAAATGTAACTTCAAAACTATAAAGCCAAACTTCGTAAATTTTAGGATACAAAGTGCGGGCTTCTTTTGCAACTTGAGGCATAAGTTCTAATTGTTTTTTATTTTCTTTACCTTCAACTTTGAAGTAATAAGTTAAAAACCTTAAATAATCAACTAAGAATAACAAACGTTCTTGGGGATTCGAAAATCGTTCTCTATTTTTCCAAGCCATTGAATATTCGAATGCGGTAGAAACATATCCTTCCCCATCTTTCCAATGAGCTTTCCCAAGTGCATAATGCAAATCTGGTGAACTTTGGTCTAGAGAAACTGCATGTTTGTATTTACGTAGGGCTTCATCCATTTGGCCTTTGGCAAAATAATGATCCCCTTGTTTTTTAGCGATGAAAGCCTCTTCGTACTTGGTGGTGTCTAGTAACCTAGCGGCCGTTACTGGTCTATCTTCAATCAACCGTAAATAACCTTCACCTCTAACTTGCCATCCAAAAAAAGTAGTGAGATAAACTGATTTCACTGTGATCATTCCCACAATATTTCCATCACGGAATGTTTTGTGGTCCTGATTCTTTTCTAATAAATATAAGGTTTGGCCAACACGAATCCCTTTGGGATCGGCAACTTTGATCGTTACGGTGTCTGGTCTTGTGTCGACTTCTAACTCTTGGGAAAGTTTATCCACTTCGTAAAAACTTGCTTTTTCGATGCCAACAACTTCCCCTACCACAATCATTCGTAAAGGATCTAAGGAAGATTGGCTTCTGAAAGCAAACGCCATCCGATCTGTTGGTGACTGTGCCCATAAAAAGGAAACCAGTAAAAAAGGGAGGATAAACAGTCGAACCATCTAAGGTAAGGATCGACCGAATTTAAAACTCTGTGAGAAGAAAAATAAAATCCCTACCAGATCGGTAGGGAAAAATCTCTTATTTAGGAAGGAATTCTAAACGGTATTTACCTTCCCCAACTTGGTTTTTCGAGTACAATATCTTTCTATGGACCCCATTCGTATAATCTTCCACAAGGTTACCATAAAAAGGACTTCCTAAATTCCCACTGTTACCAATTGGGAGTTGGGTCAAGGATTCTTCAAACCTACCATAATCTATGACCCGACGTTTGGAAGGCCCTGAAGTCGCTATCCAGTCTTCTTTCATCAGTTTGTATTTTAGGTTATTGACCACTTCCGCTCCACCTGAACTTGGTAATGGACCAATATCAAATATCCCACCAATCAATGGTAATACGCCAAGTGGGTGAGGGTGTTTGATTTTGTATAAGTGTTTCCATTTCCATAGGCTTGGAGAAGCAGAAACATTTTTCTCCAGATACTTCGCTGTCTCTTCAATGGAACGATTCAAAATATCTTCTCTTGTTTCCACTACACCTGATGTCCTCAAATCATCCCAATAATTGGAATTTGGATTTCGAATGAAACGTCGATAGGCATTCCAATATTCTGCCAATTCACCATACATCTCAAAATTTTCTTTGCCCATTTCATCTATTAGGAGTTCTTTTAAAGTAATGTAAAAGAACACATCATAAACTGCCGCTCCTTGAGATTCTGGAAAATGTTCAAAATTCCAATGTTTTAATATTTCTAGAACTTTTTTTCCACCTAACGTCTTAGGCTGTTTTACTGACGCAAATACAATTTCTAAGTACTCAGGTGCAAAGGAAGAGACGGAATCAGTTTGGATCGCTGCAAGTTCTTCTAAACTCCATTTTTCTTGAGTTTCCAAGATCCCAACTAACCTTTGAAAACGATCAGGAGGTTGCCAATTTCCCTCAGGTTTTCCAAGACCAGGTAAACTCTGGTTTGTCACTAGGTTATTTGCTGTAACAATGATTCCATTCTTAGGATTGATGATTTTCGGATTGTTTTTTGAAGGAACATATCCAATCACATCGTTTTCACCGGTGGATCCTTCTAAAATTTTCCTTGGATTCCCAGTTTTTAAAATTGGGAACCGACCCACTGCATAATAAGCAATGTTTCCATCCTTGTCCGCATAACTAAAATTAAGACCCGGAGCGCCAATCATTGATGAGGCGGAGTCCAGTTCTTGAAACGACTTGGATTTTCCCATTTTGTATAGCACATCAAGTAGTGGATTTTCCAAATGGTGGTGAGCCCAATATAAACTGACTGGTCTACCTTTATAACCTTTGATATGTTCAGTGATGATTGGTCCATGGCCCGTGATGGCCACTTCCAAAGGAATAGTAGTTCCATCCTTTTTTTTGATTTCATCTTTGTAGTAAGTTAACTCTTTCCAAGTTGAACCAGATTTGTATTTCCCAGCTTCAATGGTTTCTAAATACAAATTCACATCATCTTGTTCTAACATGGTGAGTCCCCAAGCTTTGTCACGATTGTGAGCAATGAGAGGGAAAGGAATAATCGACAAAAAATACCCATAGTTTTCATACCCTGGGTATTCGATATAGGCTTCATACCATGCACCAGGATTGGATAATGCAATATGTGGGTCGTTGGCAAGGACTGCTCCACCACTTGATGAACGACTCGGAGCGACAAGCCATGAATTACTTCCTTCGAGTGGTTCAATTGGGATTTGGAGTGAACTGACAAATTCCACCAACTGCTTTAGGTTTGTAATCTCTTTTGGTTTTCCATTATTCTTTGTCGCAATCTTTTGGTCCAAAATGTTTGTATGGTTTTGATTGAGTTTCTTCGGATCCTGTATTGCCAGTTTTTTAATTCCAGGTTGAGATTCCAAAATGGATGCATTTTGTTCAAAGTCATACCTTGGAAAAAGTTCACTCGCTGATCTTCCAACTAACTCAGATTCCATAATCGTATATAAACTATCCGATTTAATTCCTTCTGCGAATGAAAATCCCATATAAAACAAAAAGGAAATGGCATCTACCCGATCGAAAGGTCGTGGTTTAATTCCAAGGATCGTGTATTCGATTGGTAAACTTTCAGTTTCTAGAAAATGGTTCACACCTTCCAAAAACCAATCGAGCTGTTCCCAAGCTTCTGGATAAATGTGTTTTGTCTGGTTGGCATAAGTTTCTGCCGATTGTTTCAATAATAGTGATTTGAGAAACTGATCAGAAGGGATCAATTTTTCACCAAAAATTTCAGTTAGTTCCCCTTTTCCAATCCGTCTTTGTAATTCCATTTGGAAAATTCGATCTTGCGCCATCGTAAAACCTAACGCAAAATAGGCGGACTTTGCATCTTCGCCAACAATGTGAGGAATCCCAACTTCATCTCGAATTACTGTAGCTTTCGAAGAAAGTTTATCAGAACGAATCTCACCTTGGTATTTTGGAGCTTTGATGGATACAAGACCCCAAAATAAGATGTGTAATGTCACTGGCAAAGAAAGGATAAATAGAATTAAGAGACTTATAAATGGTCTCTTTTTGATAAATGTTTTGATTTGGTTTAACATAGTTTATTGTAATGCTTTAATTTGACGAATTCTGTTTTGTTTGTCAGCAGAGTCCCAAGCTGCATTCGAAAATGATTCCACCTTATAGTATTTGGTTTTGTATTCATCTTTATAAGGCACCACAAGTTCGCGGTCTGGTTCTGTTGTTTTGGCTGCTTGGATTTTTCGAAGCCCTTCTGCACCTTGGTTGAACCATTCAGGATCAATTGGTAAATTGACTCGGTGGCCACGAAAGGATGTAGCAATGTATGGACCATCTAAATCTTTATCACGAAGGATTTTCCCGTAAAAAGTAAATTCTACTTCGTTAGATCCGGAAACTAAATCACCATCATACACTGCATAGGCGATATATTCTCCATTTTTTTCATCTTTTAAATTTGCTTCTAAATGATACTTCCCTTTTTTATAAACATTTACGACAGATCTAACTATGAGAGATCCATCTTGTAATGAATCTGAGAAAACTCCATTAAATTCTGCAGGGATCGAAGGGCTGGAAAAAAAACTAGATGTTAAAGTTGTTTTTAAATTTTCAGGACCATAGGTAATTTCTGCGACAAGAGACATTTGTCCCCAATCAGCTTTTTGAGGTTTCCAAGAGAATGTGTGTATATTATCCCCTCGTGTTTGGTCACCGTCAGTTCCATTATCATTCACGGAAGCACTCACAACTCCATACCGCTGACCTTCCCATTCTTTGAATACTTGGTGAGAATCGATGGAAACTTTTACACGATTTCTTGCCTTATCACGACATTCTAGTGTAACATACATCATATCCTTGTTTCCAATCACAGCCCATGTTTTTGGTTGGAACATACAAACATAACCAGTTGGCTCATTCGTTTTTGCATCAATGGTATAATCAGGTGATGTTTCAATGATAAATGGAAACGCTAAATCATGATTGAGGATGGACATCGGTCTTGAAAATGGTGGGTATTCCGCCCATTCCATATATTTTTCTAAAATAAATTCTGGAGTTGCACCATCATCAGGAATTCCCTCTCCACCTACGCCACCTTCTCCTCCTGATTCATAACCTTGCGTTGGATCAGAACTATTTGCCATTCTTTCTTGTCTTGCTTTTTCTTTTGCTTCTTGGTCGGTTCCGAAACCGTCCTTTACGAAATAAAAGATCAAACCTACCAACACCAGTATAACAATAGTTAGATACAATCCGTATCTACGAAATAAATCCATACGCTCCCTTCCTTTTCTTTTATAAAACGGTTAAGAGCCTTGTCGGTTTTGAAACGATGTAAAGTAAAATTTAAATGGAAAAGAGACTCGCTAACGATTCAGAAATCGGAATTTCGGACGGTATTGGCATTTGTTTCCATTCTTCATAGTATTTGTATACTGTTCGTGAATAAGAAGGAACACCACCAAATCGTTTATAACCTCCAAGCCCTGCATTATAAGCTAACAATGTTGCTTCGAGACTGTCTGTACGTTCCATTAAATAATTCAAATAAAGAACACCTAATAAAAGATTTGTTTCTGGTTCGAAGAGTTCTTTTTCCGAAGAAAACGGAATCCCTTCTTTTTTGGCAAGCCACTTGGCTGTTTCCGGCATCACTTGCATTAGGCCAAGTGCCCCTTTATGCGATTTGGCGCGGGTATGGAATTGTGATTCTGTTTGGATGAGTCCAACCAAAAAACCCAATTTATCAACGGGGGAATTGTTTGAAACCTTTGCCTTTTTAGGAAATCGTAGATGATACGAGGCCCTTTCTACCACAAGGACTAAGTCCTTTTGTTCTTTCCTGGATAACCCTGGACGGTTTTTCGCGATCAAGGAATGTAATTTTAGTTTCGCAGTGTCATTCTTAGGAGAATTGCCTGCTGGGTTGATTTTTCCGTAAGATTCGAAAAAGAATAACAAAACCAGCCCGAACAACGCCAATTTATTTGAGATTTTAGAAAGTTTTCGCATGGTGACTTACCGCCTCCTTATTGTGCATCGCACAATAAGGCCAGTTTCTGGTAACCTCTCAGGAGGGCAAGTGAAAATTTGTGCACCGCACAACGTAAAAAAGGGACATTTGGGAAATGCTTGCCGAAAGTCTCTTTTGGCAAATTTCTGGAGAGGCTTGGCACCAACTCTCAATCTATATAGTTTCTTCTATTTTGGACTCAGTTTGGTCAGTGGGATTGCCTACATTTACTTTCGGTCGCGAAAGGAGGACCTCACCCCGAGTTTCCGTGGGTTACTCATTCCACTTTTGAGTTTGTTTTTCTGGTCCGTTGCCTGGTCGATTTGTAATTCCTTCTTAAACCCCTATACGGCGTACATTTTTGTTTTTTTAAAAAATCCAGCGATCCTCATATTAGGGGTTTCGATTTCAGACCTTGCCTTTCGATTCCAAGAAGACATTTTCCCTCGCTGGAGGTTTTATAGTCTCCGCATCCAAATTGTCGGTGTCATCTTAGCAGGGCTTACCAATGGAACTGGTTTTTTCTTCCGTGAGATTCGATTTGATCCCAAAATGGAATTTTATGTACCAATACAATCATCCAATAACATCGTCATTCGACTTTCGATTCTATCAATTGCCATCATTTTATGTTGTATATTGATCAATACCTTAGTTGTCTTATTTCTAAAATTCAAACGATTTGAAGGGGCAAAAAAAAGAGCAACGATTGGATTTATCTCTGCTATCTTTGGTATCCTGACTCTAGCATTTGCCGACATATTAGTTGATTTAAACTATGTTAGCAAACCCACTTATCTATTTATATTAACAAACCTAACAATCATTATAATGACAATTTTGGTCCTAGTTTCTTTGAACCAGGAAACAGTTCCTTCCTCAGTTGGATTCAAAATCATGACATTCAACTTAACTATCTTGTATCTTATCCTGTCAATTGTTGCAAACTTTTTGTTTAATAGATTTCGGATTGATATCCAAAGTGAGATGAGTCGAGAAAAACATAATGTCAAAACCCAGTTAGAACTTGGGAATTTTCATCCATTTGTGTATTTATCTGATTTAGTCATTGATATGCAGGATAAAAATTTTCGTATCAATAAAATCAATTTTCCAGAAAATAAAATTGATGGGTTACTTACAAGGTCACCATCTCATGAATCATTCAAAGTGGATACCTTTACGAATGAACCATCTGGAATTTTTTGGACTTCTGATTTTTACGCAAAAAACCACCATTTTTTAATCGCTATACCATATATAGAATACCGCGAAAAGGTTCACCAGACAGTTGTTTGGCTCATCATCACTCTCTTATTTTCTATCTTCACAATTTTTATGTTATACCCTGTTTTACATAAAACAAGCATCGTATATCCATTAACCCGCTTATTATCCGGGATCCGAAGAATGCAATCAGGTGATTTATTTGTTTCGGTAGATGTATCTAGTAAAGATGAGATTGGTGAATTATCCAAAAGTTTTAATGAGATGATCTCAATAGTGAGAGAAGCAAGATTTCAATTAGAACAAAAAATTGAAGAACGAACCGTCTCACTCAATAAAACTATCCTAGAACTTAAAGATACACAAGAACAGTTGTTACATGCAGAAAGAATGTCTACATTAGGAAAAATTGCAGCAAGTGTCGCACATGAAATAAATAATCCACTTGCCGCTATCAAAGGAAGTATTCAATTCATTAAGGATGGGCAATTTTCAGATGAAAAAGTGGAACTCTCCCAACTCGAAACAATTGCTGATTCCTTGATCGAAAATTTTAAAAACCAAAAACGTTCCGAAGTGACTTCACGTTTCAAACGGAAAAGAGAACTCATTACATTTTTCAGGTCCAAACATGTCCAAGATCCAATTTCACTTGCTGACACTTGTTTTGATTTTCGTATTGAATCAATCCCTTCCGATTTTTTATATTTATTTGAAACTAAGGAAGGGATCGAAGCATTTCAAAATAGGCTGAACGAACATGTCATACGATTCCATTTAGGGATCATTGAAACAGCTGTAGAACGAGCCTCCAAAATAGTTTTCGCATTAAAGCACCACTCCTACTCAGGACCCAAAGAAAATCAAAAAATTTTATCCTTAAAAGAAGGGATTGAATCTGTCCTTAGTATGTATTCCAAAAGTTGGAAACCCCATGTCGAATTAGAATGGAAACATTCTGGTGATCCACAGGTTCTTGGCCATGCCGATGAACTTGTCCAAGTTTGGACGAATCTAATTTATAACTCGTTCCAGGCATGTCCGAGCGAAAATGGTCGGATCTCCATCCATTTGCAAGAATCTGAAAGTGATGCTGTCATTTTCATCGAAGACAATGGAAAAGGGATTCCAGAAGAAATCTTACCTCGAATTTTTGAACCTTTTTTCACCACAAAAGAACTGGGGATGGGAACAGGGCTTGGCCTTTCCATCGTCCAAAAGATTATTGAAAACCACCAAGGTACGATCCATGTGGAAAGTCGCCCAGGGAAAACCATCTTCACCATCCACCTACCCCTAGCAAAAGCCTAGGTTCTACCCCTCATATTTGTCGTGAAAACACCGACAATGGCAAAATTATGTTAAAATTTTGTCTAAATTAGTCAAAAAAATTCTTGTCAATCTTTTGCCAAACTTATACAACAATAGAAACATCACTAGGGAATAGGAAATTTACATGCGAACTTTACTCACGGCTCTTACAACATTACTCCTCGCTGGTTCACTCAGCGCACAGTCATACACAGTCTTCATCCACGGAAAATCTGGCAAAAATCATAATGGAATCGGAACTACAGACGTAAATAGCTACTGGGGATCTTCAGTAAATTCCGTCAGCGGAAATCGAATTTTCATCGGATACGATGGAACAACTGACCCAAGAACGTATGGTTCATCCCGAGCACAAACAAACATTTCGACAGGACTCACAAACTATTGCAAAGCTGGGAAATCTTGTAAAATCGTATGCCACTCGGCAGGATGTTATGCGATAGAGTATTGGTTGTCGAACCTAGGTTCCACGGCTTCTGCCAAAGGATTTAACATCACAAAAGTGACAGCTCTTGCTGCGGCTTCTGGTGGATCGGAACTTGCGAATGCACTGAACGGAATCACTTTCGGATTTGGTGGAAATGCAATGGACAAGTCCCTCATCGTGACAACTGCTCGTGGTGCTTTCAATCATAACAATACTGGTGGAGTCGCTGTAAACCATGTGCCAGGTTATAAAGGGATGTTTGGTGCTTCTGCCATCCTACCAGGTGAAGATGATTATGCTGTTGCCTATCACTCATCTTGTGGTTACAACCGTGCAGGTGGTTTAAACAAATGCCAATCTTCCCTCACACAATACGAAGGCCTTTGGCCATTTGGTTCTAACAGAACTTATACACAGTACAGTGGACACTACCGTGCTCCATCTGTTTCTTCCACTGGATTGTATCTAGACCATGGTCAGATCAAAACAGAAGGTTGGAGATAAATTTTAGGATTCATTGATAGAAAGGAAAAGGAAAAAAGAGATGCGTAGCTCAATCACAACAATACTTGCGTTCCTCGTTGCAGGATCGCTCAGTGCACAAACCTATACCGTGTTCATTCACGGTAAATCGGACAAAAACCACAATGGTGTGGGAACAACAGACGTAAATGGATACTGGGGTTCTTCCACTAGTACTGTTTCTGGTTCTAAAATTTTCATCGGTTACGATGGAACAACTGACCCAAGAACATACGGTTCTTCCCGCGCACAATCAAACATTTCCACTGGACTCACAAACTATTGCAAAGGTGCAAACTCTTGTAAAATCGTTTGTCACTCTGCTGGTTGTTATGCGATTGAGTATTGGTTGTCTAACCTTGGTTCCACTGCGTCGGCAAAAGGTTTTAACTTAACAAAAGTAACTGCACTTGCAGCTGCTTCTGGTGGATCAGAACTTGCTTCTGCACTTAACGGAATCACTTTCGGTTTCGGTGGAAACGCAATGGACAAGTCACTCATCGTATCCACTGCTCGTGGTGCCTTCAACCATAACAACACTGCTGGTGTTGCTGTGAACCATGTACCTGGTTATAAAGGTATGATCGGTGCTTCAGCAATTCTACCAGGTGAAGATGATTATGCTGTTGCATACCACTCATCTTGTGGTTACAATAAAGCGGGTGGTCTAAACAAATGCCAATCTTCTCTCACACAAAGCGAAGGGATTTGGCCATTCAACTCTAATGTAACATACACTCAATACAGTGGACACTACAGAGCTCCTTCCTTGACAGCAACTGGTCTATACCTTGACCATAGCGAAATCAAAAAAGAAGGATACCGATAGAATCGGATCTTAACTCCAACTACATTTCAGTAGATACGAGTGCGAGACCAGCCAATTAGGCTGGTCTTTTTTTTGCCCCAATATTATTCAAATTGACACATTTGACTCAATTGTGGAATTTGTGCTTAAAGAAAGAAAATCAGGAAAGGGAAAAAATATGCGAAGCACCATCACAACTGTACTAGCGTTCCTGCTCGCAGGATCACTCAGTGCACAAACCTACACCGTGTTCATCCACGGAAAATCAGATAAAAACCACAATGGCGTGGGCACAAGCGACGTGAATTCGTATTGGGGAACCTCTGCGAATACCGTTTCTGGTTCTAAAATTTTCATCGGTTATGATGGAACCACAGATCCAAGAACGTACGGAACCGCAAGGGCCCAAACGAACATTTCCACTGGCCTCACAAACTACTGCAAAGGTGCAAACTCTTGCAAAGTTGTATGCCACTCTGCGGGATGTTATGCGATTGAGTTTTGGTTGGCGAATTTGGGATCCACTGCCTCTGCTAAGGGTTTCAATCTAACGAAAGTAACTGCTCTCGCAGCTGCTTCTGGTGGATCGGAACTTGCATCCGCTCTGAATGGCGTAACATTTGGATTTGGTGGGAATGCAATGGACAAGTCACTCATCGTATCCACAGCTCGTGGTGCGTTTAACCATAACAACACTGGAGGAATTCAGATCCACCACGTACCTGGTTACAAAGGTGCATTCGGTCCTTCTGCCATCCTTCCAGGTGAAGATGATTATGCAGTGGCTTATCACTCTGCTTGCGGATACAATCGTGCAGGTGGACTCGACAAATGCCAATCTTCCATCGTAAGTGGTAGCACTACTTATACACAATACTCAGGTCACGTAAGAGCACCATCTCTTACAGCAACTGGTTTGTATAAGAACCATAGTGAAATCAAAAACGAAGGAACAAGATAACTGTAGGTTTAAAAAAACCCAATTAGGTTTCTAAATGGGTTTTCATTTGAGAAGCTGAAGGGAAACCTTCAGCTTTTTTTGTTTTAAGAGAATCTCTTTTTATATGGTACGCATTTTCTAACCATGTTTGATCACACCTTGTCTTGATTTTCCAATGAACCAGTAGTACAAAACTGGTACCGCAAATCGACTTAGCACTGTCGCCGCTATTTCACCAAACATAAGTGAGATGGCAAGTCCTTGAAAGATGGGATCAAATAACATCACAAATGAACCAACTACAACTGCTGAGGCTGTAAGTAACATAGGCCGAAACCTTACGACACCTGCATGTACCACTGCTTCTTTTAACTCGACTCCTTTTTTGATTTCGCCTTCGATGAAATCAACTAAGATGATGGAGTTACGAACAATGATCCCGGCACCTGCAATGAATCCAATCATAGAAGTAGCTGTGAAATAAGCACCCATCACCCAGTGGCCGGGTAAAATCCCAATGAGAGAGATTGGGATCGGTGCCATAATGATAAGGGGAACCGAGAAACTTTTAAACCATCCAAGCACCAAAACATAAATGAGTAGAATCACTACCGCAAAGGCACCTCCTAAATCGCGGAACACTTCATAGGTGATAAACCATTCTCCGTCCCATTTGATCACAGGTTTCGATGTGTTCCAGGGCACATCGGCTGTTTGTGTTTCATATTTGATTTTTGGAGCCAGTTTTAACATTCCGTAGACGGGTGCTTCTTCTTCGCCTGAAAGTTCGCTCATCACATAATTGACTGGTTTTAGGTTTTTACGAAAAAGTGCCCTATCTTCTTCAATGTATGGATTCCCTAACACTCGTTCGGAGGAAACTACCCCCGATTCCATTGACATGATGTTTTGGTTTTGGAAAGGAGACTTAGAACTACGAACATTCTGTTTTACGGAAAGGCTTATTGAAACTTCTTCTGGTTCTTTTGCCGTCGCCAAACTCACTAAAGGTGACTCTGAAAACAAAATGTTACCGGTGTAAGCTAAGGCGGAAGTTTTGATTCCAAAAAGTCCTGACTTTTCAAAATCAATTGGGTAAACCATCTTTGGTCTTCCATTCCGAAGGGAAGTATCCAAATCAACAACACTTGGTTCTTCTTTGAATATTTGGTAAATTTCTTCAGTAACTTTCTTTCGTTCAGAAGCAGATGGGCCATATACTTCTGCCACCATTGTTGCCATGACTGGAGGACCAGGAGGAATTTCTAAGACCTTCGTGACAGCATGATGAGTTTCCCCAAAAGACTTGATTTCACTTCGTAAAGACTCGATGATTTCATGGCTTGATTCCTTACGATTGTTTTTGTTTTTCAATATAATTTGTAAATCATTCATCGAATCTAAATTGCGAAGGAAAGAGTGTTTCACCATACCTGAAAAAGAAAAGGGAGCAGCTTCTCCTCCAAAGATTTGGATTTTTTCCACATTCGGATTTTGTAAGAGAGTTTTGGCAAGACCTTCCGACTTTGCCATACTCTCAGCCAAAGTTGTTTTTGGTTCGTAGTCGATGAGAACCTGGAACTCTTCTTTGTTATCAAAAGGTAACATTTTTACTTTTACCCATTTGAACGCAACAAACCCCATGGAAACTACAAGCAAACCAATGGTGATCGCTCCGAAGACACTTGCATTCTTTTTTGTACCTAACAGCCAATTGGTGAATTTGATATAAAGTTGGTCAAGTTTGGATACTTGATGTCCCACATCTGTTTCCGGATGGTGGTTAGGTTCTTTTAATAATCTTACAGATGCCCAGGGAGTGATCACAAAGGCTACGATAAGAGATAAAATCATCGCAAGGCTTGCTCCGACAGGGATGGGTTTCATGTATGGCCCCATAAGACCACGTACAAATGCCATCGGAAGAATCGCGGCAATCACAGTAAAGGTGGCAAGGATCGTTGGATTCCCCACTTCGGAAACGGCTATGAGAGTTGCCCGAATGATCCCAAGTTTGGGATTTTCTTCCAAATGCCTTTCAATGTTTTCAACCACGACAATGGCATCATCAACAAGGATCCCGATGGAAAAAATCAAAGCAAATAGGGTCACACGGTTGAGTGTGTATCCAAGGAAGTAATAAATCGCTAATGTAAGAGCAAGTGTGACAGGGATGGCAATGGCCACGACGAGGGCGGAACGCCATCCCATCCAAAGGGCAATGAGGATGGTCACAGAGATGGTTGCAATGAGCAAATGTTCAATGAGTTCATGGGATTTGTCTTCTGCAGTGCTTCCGTAATCTCGAATGATACTAAGACTGATTTCTTTTGGTAAATCTTTTTGAAAAAGTTCTGCTCTTTCGATGAGGTCCTGCGAGAGGTTCACAACATTAGTGCCTTTGCGTTTGGCAAAGACAATTGTCACTGCATTTCGTTTTGTTTCTCCAATGGATTTGTCGTAGAGTATAGAAGATCTTGTCCTTTCTTCGGGTCCCTCTTCGACTATGGCCAAATCTTGGATACGAACTACCCTTCCCCCACGTTGGGCAACTGGGAGCCGTCGCACATCTGCTATATTTTTTAATACTCCACCCACTTCCATATCAAATACAGATTCAGAAGACCAATTTTTTCCAGCAGGGATTAAGGCATCATTTTGTTTTAAACTTTCGGCAACTTCAATAGAGGTGACACCATACCTTGTGAGTAAACTGGGATCAATTTTTACTCGAATTGTTTTTTTAAGTCCGCCTAACATTTGTACACTTGCTAAATCAGGTGTTGAGGATAATTCTCTTGCAAGAGGTGCTACTTTTTGACGAAGCTCATAATCATTCATTGTTTCTGAACTAAAACTGAGAGCAAGGAAAGGAACATCATCAATTGAAAATGATTTTACGATTGGTTGGGATGTATTCCTTGGAAGAATGTTTTTTGCTTCCATGAGTTTGTGATGGATTTTCACAAGGGAAGGTTCTATTGGTTCACCCACTTTAAATCGAACCGTAATATAACTTCCGTGCCATTTACTTGTGCTATAGATGTATTCCACACCTTCGAGTCCCCAAACGGCTCTTTCCACAGGTTCCGTAACTTTACGTTCTGTTTCTTCAGGAGAAAAACCAGGGCTTGGGATTTGGATATCAATCATAGGAACCGAAATTTGTGGTTCTTCTTCTTTTGGTGTCAGATAAACAGCAAATAAACCGAGTACCAAACTCGCAATTGCTATCACGGGTGTTAGCTGTGAATGTAAAAATGTTTCTGCAAGTTTTCCTGCAAAACCGGCTCTAATTTCTTCCAATGGTTTCATTTCTGTCTTCCTTTTTTGAAAATATCGAAACTTCTGTTCTCACTTGTAATAAAGCGATTTCTGATTCCAATAAAACACGTGATAACTCTAATGATTTATTAAGTGTTTCTGCAAATTGAAGTGCGTTGATAGCCCCACTTTGGAATAACCTTTGCATATTTGATACTTGCTCTTCTTGGTACTTCAAAGTTTCTCTAATGATTTCCAAACTTTCTTTCAAAGTGATTTCTTTTTGGATAAGAGACTTTACATGTGCTTCTTCTTCTTTTGTTTTTTCTTCAATTTTTTTCAGTGCTGCCTCTGCATTTAATTTTGCTTCATCAACAGCGCCGATATCTTTAGGATTATAAAGATTCATTTGCAAATATACACCTGCTTGGTATGCATTTGAAATATTACGACTTCCTTGGTACCCGTAAGCTTCTGAATAGGCTCCTACCTTTGGTAAAAATTTTGCCATCTCCATTTCTGCTTTTAATTTTTCACCTTCTGCATATTTGATCTGTGCATTCATTTGATTGGATCTTTCATAACCAGTGGGCCTTTTGAAATAGGTATCTAAAAATACATTGAGATCTGATTCAACTATCTCTAGTTCTGTCGATGGAACATCAGACAGTACAAATAGTGTTTCTTTATAATCGCTGATTTGGAGTTCTGATTGTTTTTCGAGAACTGTGATTTGATTTTTGATTGATTTTAATGCAAGATATCCTGCATATCCGACCGGATTTCCTTTATTACCTAAAGAATAACTAGATTGAAATCGACTTTCAATTTTTTTGATTTGTTCCAGTCTCTTTTGATAATCATATAAAGATTGAATTGCACGGTAATAAAATCCGGCTTGAGCAAATTCCCTATCACGAATGGCCAACCATTCAAATTTCAAACCAGTACTTCTTTTTTCATTCATCGCGGCAAAGGTTTTACCAGAACCACCTTCATACAGTGGTAAGTCCATTCCAAGAGTCCCTCGAGAATACTGATGGCTCCCAGGATAATTGAGAGTATCCTTTGCAAAAAGATTCATCGTATCAGCATTGAGTGTCGTATACGGTTGATTATTCGAATCAAGAAAGTTGCCTGGTCTGTTACGAGTGGAGGCCGTAGAAAAATCAGCATCCGTTGCACTCCTTTGGCTAAGTTTTCCCATAAAGTTGAGTGTTGGATCGTTTGTTTGAAAGGTTCTTAGATCTGCATACACTCGAGGTAACCAATGTTTGTCGGATCTATCCTTTGCAATTTCACCAGCTTTCCATTCCAAATATTTGGATTTTCTTGCTGATGAATTTTCTTCGATTCGTTTCCAAAGTTCGCTAAAACCAACTCCTTCAGCAAAAAGATAAATTGGTGTAACGAGGAATAAAAAGCTGATGAAACGTTTCATTGGATTAGTCCTTTACCTTTGCTTCCACACCAAGTTTGTTCAAAAGAATGGCCATGGGGCAAAAACCAATGGTAGAAAACACTACCAAGTTAATTCCAACGAGTAGGTTTAAAAGATACCACCAAGAAGAAACATAGGTTCCAAGTATCACCCCTACCAAACTGAACACACCAGCGATAAAAAAAACCAATCGCTCCAAATACCATGTTTTTGTAGATGCCAAGAACATTACCATACCCCCTATAGTATATAGCTTTAAACCATACATACCCTGTAGGGTATATATGGCAAGGATTTTTATTGGGGTTTAGGGAGAGAAAAAACTAATTCAGAGAGAGAATGCGGCAGTAATTGCTTTTTTTACGTCTGCTTCGATGTTTTGAGTGGACTTCTTTTCTTTGAAACAGGTATCCATATATTCGTGGATATAAGCTTCACCAAACTTTTTCATAGCCTGGTGGGCGGCTTTGAGGAGAAGAATTGCTTTTTCACAGTCTTGTTCCTCCGCTACGATGGTATTTTTGATCGCTTCCAACTGACCTTGGATACGATTGATGCGATGGATGAGTTTCGTTTGATTTTCAGAAAGGGCCATACCTACATACCCAGCAGGGTATGCAAATGCTTCAAGTAAAAAAATGACACCTTTCCCGTTTTCTAAATCCCCCGTGACAGAACTTTCGCAAAACCCTCCATACTATGTTTCCAATTTTGGGTTTTGGACAAATGCGACCGACTATAAAAAGGCAGGCATACAATTTTTATATGAATTTGCCAAACACTGCGGGCTAAAACATAATTCCTCGATCTTAGAAGTAGGTTCAGGTCTAGGGGGAAGCCTTGTGTATTGGAAGGATCATTTTAATCCCCAAAAATTATCTGCCATTAATTTGAGTGGAGAACAATCAAACTTCGCCAAAGAATTGTTTCGTGAAAGGGGGATAGAGGTAGAACCATTCCTTGAGGGAAGTTGGGAAACAATCAAATCCTTACCTATAAATTTTTATGATTATGTTTTTTCAGTCGATGCAGCGTATCATTTTAAAAACACGATCGAGTTTTACCAAGAGTCGTATCGAGTATTAAAGCCAGGCGGAAAACTTGTGTTGAATACATTCAATTTAGAAAAAGAAAACACATTGAATTTCCTTTCTTTATTACATCTCTTCTTGATTCCACCTAACGAAATAAAAACGAAGGAAATTTCAATCAAAACGCTAGAAGGGTTTGGTTTTACAGTCGAAAAAATCTTAGATTGGACTGACCCTGTCATCTATGGATTCATCCAAAACTCGAAAACTATGAATTTGTCTTTGCGACTTTTCAGCTCCATACTCAAAGCCACAATGAAATCCCTCGGACTCAGATATCATTATTATGTAGCTATAAAACCCAACTGAAATCAGTTTTAGTTTCTAATGATATCACTGACAGACATGTTTAAGATATGAGAAGTTACTTGTAACGCAGATTTTGCACCTGCTTCAAGTAATGGAATTCCATATAAAGAATAGGAACCACATAACCATAACTTACAATGCGGATCCGAATGGAGACTTGAAATTCGATCAATCGCCACCCTTGTCCTCTCATCCATCACAGGCCTTTCAAATTTGGCAAGTTTCAATGTATCATCTTTATGTGGGAGTTTGTGTGGGTTCCAGGTTTGGAATACTTTTTTGCCATGTAACTCCGGTATGATTCGTCCTAAATCTAAAGTAACTTCAGGTTTGTCATACCCTTCTCGAATGTTAAACACAAGGGAGACATTTGGATTTTTAAAATAACTTGGGTCTGTATGTAATACTACATCACTTGCTTCATATCGAAACTCAGAAAGAATTTCTTTTTCTAATTCAAATCCTTTTCCTAATATCTGGTACGCTTGATTGGCTTGGGTAGAAAGGATTACATGTTCAAATTCTTTTTCTTCCGATTCAAATTGGATAATTGTCTTTGACCCTTTTTTGACAATTTGTTGGATCTTTGCATTTAAGTGGAGGTGTTGCAATCCTTCAGTCATGCGATTCACAATGTCCCTGGTTCCAAATTTTGCGGTTTCTTGGGGGGTATAGGAATAACCTCTCGAATGATATCCAATAATGGTTTCTGCAGGATAAAGAGCGACCGTCTCTGTTTTACATGTATTCACCAAAGCAAAGGTTGGTAACAAAAACTCATAAATAAACTCATTGGAATAATTGTATCGTTTTAAAAAATCCAAAATTGTGATTTTGGGATTTTCGTTTTTCCAATCTGCTTTTGCATTAGCATAAAACTTAAGTAAGTCGGAGAATATTGTTCGCCCTTTCTGTGATAAAAAAACTTCTGAACTTGGAATTCCAATATGAAAACCTAGAATATTTTTGGAAAAAAAACCAAACACCGATTCATCATTGGAATCCACACGAAATGAATAATCAACCACCCTTGTTTGTATCCCAACCCGATCATAAACCTGAAATAATGTTGGGTAATAATCTTTCTTTATTGTACGAAATGGAATATCAAATTCGACTTCCGTCTCACCAATCATTTGTTTTGCGCCAAATGCTGCCATTCCAATTTCAGAGTGTTTTTCGTATAGTGTGACTTCACGAAATTGATTCAATGCCCATGAGGCAGTTAATCCAGTGATCCCAGAACCAATAACAGCTATCACTTCATACTCCCTGTTTTTAGAAATTGAACATGCCAAGACAAAGCGTTTTCTAAATCATGAGGAGTGTGTTTTCCTTTGGAAACCTTGAGAGCCGTTTCGTAATAAGCACGAAGTTTGTCTTTGTAAATAGGGTGAGCACATTTCTCGATGATAAGTTCTGCACGTTTTTTTGGTGGGCATCCTCGTAGATCAGCCAATCCATTTTCTGTGACAAAAATCATCGTAGAATGTTCGTTATGGTCAGTATGTGAAACCATTGGAACAATGGCTGAAATGTTTCCCTCTTTGGCAAGGGAAGGTGTCATAAAAATACTAAGGTGTGAATTTCGAGTGAAGTCACCGGATCCACCAATTCCATTCATCATCGAAGTTCCCATTACATGTGTTGAATTTACGTTCCCATAAATATCGATTTCGATCGCAGTGTTCATAGCAATAAGACCCATTCGCCGAATCACTTCTGGATGATTTGAAATTTCTTGAGGCCGGATGATAAATTTTGATTTCCAGTTTGAAATATTTTCATGGAAACGTCTCAAACCTAACTCAGAAAAGGTGAGGGCAGATGTTGATGCAATTTCTAATTTCCCTGCGTCAATTAAATCAAATACAGAATCTTGCACCACTTCCGTATACATTTGAATTGCATGGAAATTTGGATCTTTTGCCATACTTGATAACACGGCATTTGCTATATTACCAACACCATTTTGAAATGGGAGGTATTCTTTGGGAATCCTTCCCATTTTGATTTCATGTTGGATGAATTCCAATACGTGAGCTGCAATATTTTGGCAATCGGCATCTGGTGTTTTGAATACTGTGGCTGCGTCAGGTTTACTAGAACGCACAATACCTTTTATTTTTTCAGGAGGAACTTGGACATAAGGCTGACCAATCTTATCACTAGGGTTGATGATGGGAATAGGAGCGCCTTTTGAATGGTGATCTGGCAAATAAATATCATGGTAACTTTTTAGTTCTAATGGATGGGTATCAGTTAACTCAATATAAACGGAATTTGCATTTTTTAAATATGTAGCACTCATCCCCGATGATGTTGATAAATATATTTTCCCATCAGAGGATACATCGATCGCTTCGACGATTGCCACATCAATTTTTGGTAAAATTCCATGTTCAATGTACTTCACCACATGGGAAAGATGCATATCAATAAAATTCGTTTCCCCTTGGTTGATTAAATTCCGGAGATATGAATTGGATTGGTAAGGAATACGGAGTTTTAATGCCCCTGTTTTTGCAAGAACGCCGTCTAACTCTTCGCCGGTGGATGCACCTGCATACAAATTGATGGAAAATGTTTTTCCAGATTTTGTTTCTTCTTCTATCCTTTTGGCAAATGCCAAAGGAATGAGTTTTGGATACCCAGCAGGAGTGAATCCTGAACAACCCATTGTGACGTGATTTGGCAATAATTGGGCAATTTCTTCCGCAGTTTTTAATTTTTCTTCAATCAGTGGATTGGATACAGGCATAAATTTAAAATCTCTTCTTTGACCAAAGATAAAGAGATTGCCTAAAAATAAAAAGTCCAAATTCTGAACGTATGGATTTTCTCTTATATTTCTATTCGGTATTATTTGGAATCATTCTCATCGCACCCTTTGTTTTGTTTTATTATCGATTCCAAGTGGATGAATCACCTTTTGGAAAAGAATCCGAAGCACATTTAAAAGCAATTTATGAGAAAAAAAGCAATTTACTTGATACATTAAAAGACATTCGATCTGATTTTGATTCTGGTAAATTAACAGAAGAAGAATTCCAATCCCAATCCATTCCCTACATTGAAGAACTTGAACGATTAGAATCAGATTTGTCTGAAAAAAGAAAAAATGTAGTTACAATGGCTGAACCAAAAATCAATGAGAACTGGACTTGTGCCAATTGTGGTTCTTTTGTACCAGTCCCCAATGCAAAATTTTGTCCTAATTGTGGGACGAGTCGTTTGGCATAAACATTATCAGTAAAAATTAGCGATCTAATACAAATCCATTTTGTTTTCAATGAAGACTTTGTGAATAGATATAAAATACTTTTATAAAATAGGTTTTAGCCTGGGATTGTTTTCCTTTACTGCGTCACTCGTTAATTGAAAATGTTCCGGATCGAAATGAAGCTTTATTTTCTATTGAATTCTTTTGGATTGTTTCATTCAATTCGTATTTGAGAATTGCATATCATACAATCGTTTGTATTTGGAATTTGCATTTTGTAAAAGTTCTGTATGGCTTCCACTTTCTACAATTTCCCCGTTTTCCAAATAATAAATTGTGTCTGCTATTTTAACAGTTGATAGCCGATGAGCTATGATAATAACTGTTTTGTTCTCATACAATCTAACAAAGGCTTGTTGGATCAATCTTTCCGATTCAGTATCCAAAGCTGACGTTGCCTCATCTAATATAAGCACTTCAGGATTGGCAAGTAAAGTGCGGGCAATGGAAATCCTTTGTCTCTGACCACCTGACAACATCACTCCCCTTTCTCCGACAATTGTATCATAACCTTCCTCGAAAGATTCAATGAATTCGGAAGCAAAGGCATCTTCTGCGGCTCTTCTAATCTCTTCTTCTGTGGCATTTGGTTTTCCAAAGGCTATATTTTCGCGAATGGAACCATTAAATAAAAAAATATTTTGTGAAACAACACCGATCCGTTTGCGGAGATTATCCAAACTCAAATCTTTAGCATTCACATCATCCCAAAAAATCCCACCTTCTGTTGGGTCAATAAGTCTTGGCAACAAATCCACTAACGTAGATTTGCCGGCACCAGATGATCCAACAATTGCAATGGTTCCACCTTTTGGTAAGGTTAGGTTGATATTTTTAAGTGCAAATATGTCAGTATTAGGGTATATATAAGTTACATTTTTATATTCTATAGCACGACTCAAACTTCCTAAAGGTTTTGGAGTGGTTGGCTCTTTGATGTCAACATCGCGACCAAGAATTTCAAAAACACGGTCACTCGCTATCACAGAGGCTTGGATCAAATTTACCAAAATACTCATTTGTTTGAGTGGACGCATAAGAAAAATTAAAGTAAGAAAAAAGGCAATGAACATTCCTTTTGAAAAACTTGCATCTTCAAGTAAATAAGCTCCAATTCCTAAAAATACCATAGTCACAACTGAACCAGATAACTCTGTTAATGCGGGTCCAATCTGGTGATAAAAATGAGTTTTGAATGTTTTATCAGAAAGGTTTTGATTTACTTTGAAAAATCTCTCTGCTTCTTTATCTTCCATGGAAAAAGCCCGTATCACACGGATTCCAGAGATCACTTCTTGTAAGTCACCATTTAGTTCTGATAACTGCTCTTGTTGGTTTTTTGTGGTTCTTCGAATTCGGTCAGCAAATGTACTCACGGGACCGACTATCAGTGGGATCACAATAAAAAGTAGAAAGAACAATTTCCAACTTAACACAAGTAAGATGATAAGATGTGTGATAATATAAAAAAAGTCATTGATTGCATCTTTTAAATCATTAGAAACTACTTTCCCGACGATGTCTACATCATTGATGACGCGGCTCATCAAGACACCTGTTTTCTCTCGGTAAAATTCATTCAGTGGTAACACTTGTAATTTTTTATACAAGGCTTGGCGTAAGTCTTTTACGGCAAGTAATCCCGCTGAATTGACAAAATAAACAGTTCCCGCAAGGCAAATTAATTTCAGAAAATATATAGGTAAGATAATCAGACAAAATAAATATACTAAATCATCTGGTTTTTTTTCCGCCAGTTCTGCATTTGTATTTTCTTTGAGATTGGCAAACTGCCATTCCCAATAAGTCAGCCCTTGCAGACGATCTGGATTTTTGTGTTCTTGTAAAAGGGTTTGGTCTTTTTTCGTGAGGGCAATTTGGAATTTGTAATTTTCGCCTGTGCCTAAGGAATCAAAAATAGGGATGAGGGAAGTAAGCGAAGCCCCGTTAAAAATAGAAACAAATATAGACAGAAAAACTCCAAGGCTGAGTCTGTATTTGTATTTTGCCAAATATGGCCAAAGTTTTCGGTAAATCTTCACGTATGAGAACCTTATCCCTCGTTTTCTTTCTCTTGTCCCTCACTTTTTGTAGGAGAGAAACGGAGGAGTTTGCGATTCAAATTGCTTTGCCCTCAGACCCAGCCCATTTGGATCCTTTGTTTAGCACTGATCTTACCAGCCAAAAATTAGCAAGATTCCTCCACCAAGGAATTTTCCATACCGAAAAGGAATCATTGGTTTCCCCTTGGATTTCTAAAATAAAACATATCAACGATCCATCGGAAGAGATCTGGCAAATCGAGTTCAATGAGTCAAGCCCTCCCATTACCGATATCCATTTTAGTTTATCCAGACTGATTACCGAATCATATCCAAGAAAGGCAGACTACCAATTCTTAAAATCAGTAAAAATGATTCCTCCAACACCGATAATGGCCTCTTCTTCTATTTCTGTTTCGTCTGCTACTCCTACCTCTTCTACTACTACTTTCGTTACGAATGGATCAAGGTCAACATTAGAGTTCCATTTCCAAAAGGGTACCACCGAAACAGAATGGAAAGAAAAGTTGAGTTTACCTTTTGCATCCATCATCGGAAAAGAGGAATGGAAGAATCAAAATTTAAAAACCTATGGGAAATACAAACTCAAACAATGGAAAAAAAACGAATTTATTGATTTGATGTCCCAAAAAGAATTATCAAAAGGTTTACCGACCTCCATCCGTTTCCGCATCTTACCTCAATCAACAACATCATTATTTTTATATCGCAAATCGGAGTTGGATGCATTTAAATTATCAGATTTTTTATTATCAATCCCTGAAGCAATTTCAGAGTTTACTCTTACCAAAAAAGGAAGATCCGTACAATATGTAACCATCAACCAAACAAATCATTGTTTTGATATCCACTTTCGAAATGCATTGAATTTTAGCATTCCAAGAGAACTGATCATCAAAAAACTTTTAGAAAACCATGCCGACTTAACTTATGGCCCGGTCCCATTACCTTATTTAGAAAAGTTAAATTTAAACCTAAAGAAAATAGATATTCTCTTTGATAAAGAAAAAGCAATTTCCGAATTAAAACTATCCAAATGTTATCCAGCAGTATTGTCAAAAGAACTTGAGTTTCGAATGCGTGGGGATGATGAAAACCAAACCAAAGGTAGAGCCATTAAACAAGCATTAGAAGACATTGGATTAAAAATTAGATTAAAACCGATGGAAAAAGCCCCGCTCTACAAAGAAAATGGCGAAGGGAAAGGGGACCTAACGCTACTTACATGGTATTCCGATTACGATTCTATTTGGAATTTTTTAGACCCTCTTTTTCATCCAGAAAAAATTGGAAATGGAGGGAATCGATCTTTTTATCAAAACCAAATGATTGGCAAATTACTAAACAAACCCAATCGAAATATAGATGATGCCAAACAAGTGATAGAAACTGTAACAAATGAAAAACCTTGGATTTTCTTATGGTCCATCCAAGAAAACTATCTTGTCTCTAAGGAGTTTCTTCGTTATAGCGAACTCGCCGATTATCTATAAGTGGTGGTTCTAACTCAACAGAATCTACTGCTGTCGGCTGTGACTTTGAGCCATCTTCCTCATAATTTGAAATTTCAGAATCTTCATTGTCCATGCCATTCGGCACATTGCTTAGATTTGGTTGTGGATCAGACTTATTAAATCCACTACGTTTCGGCGGTAAATCTCCTATATAATAATACTGACCGTAAAGAGGAACTTTACAAACATAATCTGGATTATTTTCAATCGTAGTTCCATCATCAGCGCAAACATCAACTTTTACAAAATCACCAACAAAACTCGGGATTAATTGGTTACCCATTCCTAATTTTGATTTTACGTTTTGGATGTATTTATACCAAATTCCACCCGATACACCTGAGCCAGATCCAGGGAATGGTGCACCTTCATCATGACCAACCCAAACAACCGTTACATTTCGCGGTGTGAGTCCTGCAAACCAAACATCTCTTACGCCTTTGATCCCTTTCCATTTTGAAGATTTGAGTTTTGGTGATTGGACTGTTCCAGTTTTTCCTGCATATAAAAAAGGCTCCCCTTCTTTACGTTTCAAAGTCATAGTTCCTTCTTCAGTTAAAACAGATTGAAGAGTATTTATTGCCATCGCACAAGCAACAGGATCTAATATTTGTTCGGCGGCTTCATTGGCAACTGTATTATAAAATTCGTTTCCATCCATATCAGTGATTTTGATGATTTTTCTAGGAGTGACTCGTCTTCCCCCATTCATCAGTGTTGCATAAATCACAGACAATTCCATTGGACTCAATTCTCCAGACCCAAGGGCAAGTGATAAGTTCCTTTGGAATCTTTGTTCGGCTTCTTCTTCTGGAATAGAAAGGATGGCACTAAGTTTTTGGATGAAGTATGAAATGCCCACTTCATGCAGAAGTTTTACAGAAACAGTATTTACTGATTGCGCAAGGGCTTGACGGACTGTAATTTCCCCCTTATAACCTTTGTACCAGTTTTTGGGAGAGTAGCCAGAAATATCCAATTTTTCATCTTTGATTCTGGACGATGGATTCACGATTCGTTTTTCAAAAGCAAGTGCATAAACAAGGGCTTTGATTGTAGATCCAGGTTGGCGTTTTGCTTCTTCTGCTCGATTGAATCGGAAAACATTAGAGATTTTATAACCACCCACAAGTGCTTCTACATCCCCCGTCTCTGGATCAAGTGAAATCATCGACCCACTGAGTTGAGGTAAAATACTCCTAGTAACTTCTGCTAAGTCAGCTTTGCCTTTGCTTTGATATTCTAACTCTTGTTTGGAGAGATCACCACGAACTGAATCGACTCCAATTCGTAAGGCTTCTTCAGCAAATCTTTGTTTTTCTAGATCAAGAGTGGTATAAACAAGTAGGCCTCGTTCTTCCAAATCTTCATTAGAAAATTTTTCTAAGATAAACCTTCTGATTTCCGTATTAAAATCGGGTGCTAAATTGACTCTGAAGTCTTTGTCAGCTCCATACTTTCCAATTTCGCTGGAGTATTTAGGATTCCCTTCCTCGTCTTTCGATTCTTTCACTTTATAGATTGTGCGAAATCGTTTTAAATTTACTTCTATAGATTCTGAAAATTTAACAGGTATGTCTTTTTGCGAGGGATGGAGTTCTGGATTCCGCGCCATATCATATAACACACGTTTCTGGCGAGAAAGAGCAATTCCTAAGTTCCTAACTGGATTATATACACTTGGTGCGGGGATAATTCCAACAAGAAGTGCAGCTTCTTCAGGACTGAGTTCGGATGCGGGTTTACGAAAATAATAACGTGCAGCTTCTTCTACTCCTGTATTCCCTTCACCCAAAAAAATTTGATTTAAATACATAGCCAATATTTCCTCTTTTGAATATTGACTTTCGATATAAAAAGTACAATATAATTCCGTGAGCTTATTGAATAAATTTCGTTTCCCAAGATTGAGAGTGAGCTTCGCTAACTGTTGTGAGATGGTAGATCCACCTTGTGACAATCGAAATTGTATTAAATTGGTGACAACTGCCCGCATAATGGCTGTATAATTAAGACCTGAATGAGAAAAAAACTCTCTATCTTCAGAGGACAAAACTGCCCAAACAATCACATTATGTTTTTTCAAATTATCCGTTCGAATTGGTCGAAAATTGCGGCGATAAAACTCACCCATCACTTTCCCACTTCGATCTAGGATCTTCACTGATTTAGGCTGAAAACTATCATAAAAATTAGAAACTTCGGATCTATATTTTTCTAAAGATTTGTGTACTCTTATTTCCTCACCAGACCAAACTACATATGCTCCGCCTAAAAAGAAAAAACTAAGAAAAATACCAACGATAAATCCAATCGCAAATACCTGACTCTTTTTCTGCCAAAAGAATCGTATTAAATCTGTTAAGTGGCCATATAATACTTCTAAAATCAGATAAAAGGAATTATTCTTATAGTTCATTTTTTCTTACTCTTCGATTTTGGGAACACTAGTTTTTCCACTTCTTCAAATCGTGTCACCGGAAAAAAACTAACACCTTTTTTTACATAATCAGGGATTTCTTGGAAAGCTTTTTCATTGTCTTTCGGAAATATGATTTTTTTGATTCCCACTCGTTTTGCGGCGACAATTTTTTCTCGTAAACCACCAATCGCTAGCACTTCACCCGTTAATGTAAGCTCTCCTGTCATACCAAAACCAGGACTAATCACACGATTGGTCACAAGTGATAAGATGGCTGTGGCCATTGTGATACCAGCACTTGGACCATCTTTAGGAGTGGCGCCATCTGGAACGTGTAAGTGGATCGCTTTTTTCTCGAATAACAAATCGTTGTTCAGATAATTTTTCACAAACGACAAAGCAATGTTTGCTGACTCTTCCATCATTTTTCCCATTTGGCCAGTGAGTGTGAGGCCACCTTTGCCAGGAATTAACACTGCTTCAATGAGTAAGGTTGAACCTCCTGCATTGGTCCATGCAAGTCCAAGAGCCGTACCAGGTACCTTTGGAATTGTCATTCGATCGTCCACAAACGGAGGTGGACCTAAAAATTCCACCAAGTCTTTTTCCCTGATTTCTTTTGAGTATTTTTCCTTTAACACTTGTTTGAGGGCAAGTTTTCTGACCAATTTATCGAAAGTTTTTTCAAGACCACGCAAACCCGATTCTCTTGAATAAGAGTTGATCAAATGAGTTACCGTCTCTTTTTTCATCGTAAACAAATCTGGATTCAGCCCATTCTTAATGAAGATTTTGCTCCAGAGGTATTTTTGAAAAATTTGGATTTTTTCTTCTGTGATATAACCAGAAAGTTGTATTACTTCCATACGATCGAGTAATACTCGTGGGATAGGTTCAAATGTATTTGCTGTAGCGATGAATAAAACATCCGACAAATCAAATGGTAAATCTAAATAATGATCTCTAAAGTTAAAATTTTGTTCAGGATCAAGTACTTCTAATAATGCAGCTTGAGGGTCACCTTGGTAACCTTGCGACATTTTATCGATCTCATCAAGTAAAATCACCGTGTCCCTTTCTTTTGTGATCTTTAATGCATTGATAAGTTTACCTGGCATAGCACCAATATACGTGCGACGGTGGCCTTTGATCTCTGCTTCATCCCTGACTCCACCAACACTAAACCGATAAAACTTCCTCCCTAGTGCCTCCGCAATGGATTTTGCAATAGAAGTTTTACCGACACCAGGTGGGCCAACAAGGCAAAGGATAGAACCTTTACTTTTCGGATTGAGTTTATGCACTGCTAAAAATTCCAAGATGCGCTCTTTTACATCTTCCAATTTATGGTGGTCCCGATTGAGAATTTTTTTGGCATGTAATAGATTGATATCTCTTTGGACTGGTTTTTCCCAAGGCAGGCTATCCACCAAATCCAAATAGTTCCTGATCACATTGTAATCACTTGATATTGGATCTGAGTTTTTAAATTTATCAATTTCTCTTTCCACTTCTACAATAATTTCATCTGCAACTGGAATCGATTTTAAACGTGTAAGTAATTTATCATATTTCTGTTCAGTTTTATCCTCTCCAACACCTAATTCTTGTTGTATGGCCTTTAACTGTTCCCTTAAAAAAAATTGCCTTTGTTGGTTATCAATTTTGTCATTGATTTGTTCTTGGATTTTTTTCTGTAATACAACTAACTCGATTTCTTTTTTTAGGAATAACAAAACTTTTTCAAGTCTATCATTGATTTGAATGGCTTCTATAACGGATTGGTATTCTTCTTTTTCTAAATTAAGTATGGAACATACAAAATCTGCCATTTTTGCTGGTTCATTCACATTCATCATAGTTAATTTCATGTCTTCAGTGAACAAAGGATTGTTTTGTGCCAGTTCCTTAGTTAAGATGAGCAAAGTGCGCATTAAGGCTTTGATATTGTTTTTGCTCGTGCCCAATTCTTCTTCTGGGTAGGCAACATTAGCAATTAACATTGGTTCTTTGGTGTGGATTGAATTGATTTTAAATCTTTGGATTGTATTCACTAGAATATTCATCCCACCATCAGGTAGGTTGATTTTTTTAAGTATCCTTGCTACAACTCCAATCTGAAAAATATTATCCTCTGAAGGAAGTTCCGATTCATCTTCTTTGAGTAAAATAAGCCCTAAAAACCCAGCTCCTTTCGAAGATTCTTCGATCGCTTGGATAAATCTACCTGGAGGTACGATGAGTGGAGTGATGATACCAGGAAAAACAGGTCGTACTTTGATCGGAAGTAAAAAGATCTGTTTTGGTAAAGTATCTTCTAGTCTTGCCAATTTGGTTGGGTTTTCCCAAAATTCATTTGATTCCAATCCGTATCCTTCCTTATGTTTCAATTTTATCTGGGCCAAGTGCTAACATTTTATCACGAAACATGGCCGCTTTTTCAAAATCTAAGTCATTTGCGTAACGTAACATCTCACGTTTCAAAGCTTCACGTAACTTGTCTTTGGTTTTGTATTTCTTCAAAGTAAATTCTTTTTCCAAGTCTTTTAATGCTTCTTCTTTGCTATCCTCTTCCGCCATTTCCCTCGGAAGAATATCATGAATTTCTTTTCGAATTGTCTGTGGTGTGATTCCCATTTTTTGATTATGAGATTCTTGAATCAAACGCCGACGTTCCGTTTCACTAATCGCTTTTTTCATCGAATCTGTCATACGATCAGCATATAAAATTGCCTTTCCATTGACATTCCTTGCAGCACGACCAATCGTTTGGATGAGTGATTTGTAGTTTCTAAGAAAACCTTCTTTGTCGGCATCAAGGATAGTAACTAGAGACACTTCTGGTATATCCAAACCTTCTCTTAATAAATTGATCCCAACGATACAATCATAAACACCTTTTCGTAAGTCCCGAATGATTTCCGTACGTTCGATCGTGTCAATTTCCGAATGTAAATAAGCGATCTTTAGACCCACTTCTTTATAATAATCAGTTAAATCTTCTGACATTTTTTTTGTCAGAGTGGTAATAAGGATTCGTTCTTTTTGTTCAATCCTCAATCTAATTTCGTTAAGAATGTCTTCAATTTGATTTGCCGTTGGCCTAACTTCTACAATCGGATCAAGAAGTCCTGTTGGTCGAATGATTTGTTCAAAAATTGCCTCACTTTTATTCAATTCATTTTGATCAGGTGTGGCTGACACATACAAAGTCCTTGGTGTCATTTGTTCAAATTCTTCAAAATTCAAAGGTCTATTGTCAAGTGCGCTTGGTAAGCGAAACCCAAAGTCAACTAACGTTTGTTTTCTGGACCTATCTCCAGCATACATTCCACCGATTTGGGGTAAAGTAACATGAGATTCGTCAATGATGAGTAAAAAATCTTTTCCAGGAAAATAATCGAGAAGGCACGCCGGTCTTTCCCCTTCTGACCTACCGGTCAAATGCCTTGAATAGTTTTCAATTCCATTACAATAACCAAGTTCGAGTAACATCTCCATGTCATAGTTGGTTCTTGATTCAATTCGTTCGGCTTCTAAGTGTTTGCCTTGTTTTAGAAAATATTCTTTTTGTAAAGCCATCTCTTCTTTGATTTTTTCAATGGCATCTTTGATTTTTGGACCTGAAGTGATGAAATGTTTTGCAGGGTATACGACCACGCGGTCCAATTTGATTTTTACCTTACCTGTAAGAGGATCAATTTTAGAAAGACCATCAATCTCATCTCCAAATAATTCGATTCGAATTCCTTCCTCTTGGTAAGATGGCATAATTTCAATCGTGTCTCCCCGAACTCGGAAATTCCCTCGACTAAAATCAATATCGTTTCTTGCATATTGGATGTGTAAAAATTTACGAATGATTTGGTCACGGTCGATTTTATCTCCAACTTGCAGCATCACAACAGAGTTCATATAATCTTCAGGAGAACCCAAGCCATAAATGCAAGATACGGAACTTACAATGATCACATCATCTCGTTCCAATAAACTGGAAGTAGCACGTAATCTAAGTTTGTCGATTTCTTCATTCATCGACATATCTTTTTCTATAAATGTATCTGAAGAAGGAACGTAGGCTTCAGGTTGGTAATAATCATAATACGAAACAAAATATTCGACTGCATTTTCAGGGAAAAATTCCTTAAACTCCCGAAACAACTGAGCCGCCAATGTTTTATTATGTGATAGAATCAGAGTGGGTTTTTTGACACGAGTGATAACTTCGGCCATGGTAAATGTTTTTCCAGACCCAGTCACACCCACGAGTGTGATTTTGTTTTTACCTTCACCAAATGAATTTGCAATATTTTCAATTGCTTTCACTTGGTCTCCGGCAGCTTTAAAAGGAGAAACCATTTTGAAATTTGCCATAGGAACCTATGTTAGTTTACGAGTTGCTTTTAGGATAGCTTGTTTTCTGTTATCAGTGATTTCTAAATCAACAGAATCAAAAAGTTTTTGCATGACCATCATGCCACGCATAAGGGTTGCGGTGGATGAAAATTTACCCCTTTGGATATCATCTTCTAAATTAAAATCTTTAACGGTGTTGATCATTTCAATACTAAACACTTTATGTTTGTCTATTTGGAATGTAACTTCCACTCCACCGCCATCACCATACTTTGCTGCATTTTCTACTGCTTCAACCGTTGCGATACAAAGATCCATTCGTAACTCTTCATCGATTCCATTCCGTTTGAGAAAATAAGCAAGTCTTGCCCTTACATATTGCATTGGATTAAAATGGAGTGCACCGAGGATGACAAAAGTTTCAGTAACACCCATCTTTCGTATGATAGGTGAAACATCCGTTATATAATACTCACGTGGGTCAATTGGATTGGTTGTGATGAACGAATCTTTGACAAGTTCATCTAATACTGAAATGACAGTTTCTAAAGTTGTATCTGGTACATCTTTGAACTTTCTCTGGATTTCCATAAAAACCCAAGAGTAAAAATCGTTCACATTCCCCGACAGTCCATTGGAGAACAAAGTTTTGATTTCTTTCTCTAACTCGGTTCTGGAAAGAGGGAACGGCATATATTCCCATTTCAATGGGAACGGAGGAGTTGTAAATTGTTTTATCCTTTAGGGATTAGTCCGTGTTTTTTCTTGGCGCAGTGCTTCATAAAGGATGATGGCAACGGCATTGGATAAATTGATCGAACGACTCGATTCTGCCATAGGAATTGAAATGATTTGGTCAGAAGGGTGGACTTTGTGAATTTCTTCCGGAAGTCCCGAGGTCTCCCTGCCAAATAAAAATACATCTTGCGACGTAAAGGACACATCCCAATAGACTTTTTTTCCAAACTTGGATACAAGCAAAATTCGTTTCCCAAGGCTCTCTTTTTCCTTTTGGAAGATTTCCCAAGTGGGGTAACGAAAGAGTTCCAAATCTTTCCAATAGTCAAGGCCTGCACGCCTCACCGCTTTTTCAGAAAGATCAAAAGACGGTTCCCCCACAATCGAAAGTGGCACCCCTGCATTCACACAAAGTCTGGCAATATTACCCGTGTTAGGTGGAATTTCAGGGCGAAACAATGCAATTTCCAAGATATTTTTACTTCTTTTTCTTTTGGTTTTCCAAAGATTTCTTTAAAGCAAGACCAAAACTGGAAACAGAATCGTTAGAACTATCTTTGGAAAGATAATCTTGGTATTCCATTCTGTCTTTTGCTTCTGCAGCCTTTGTTATCGAAAGAGCAATTTGTCTTTTTTCTGGATTGATTTCCAAAACAAATACTTCGAGTTTTTGGCCAGGTTGGAAAACAGTATTGAGGGGAGTCCTTTGAGGAATTCCAGATTCTTTGTTAGGAACAAGTCCTGAAAAATCTTCTCCCAACCGTACAAATAGTCCGAATGGTTTGATTGATTCCACAATCCCTGAAATGATATCCGATTCCTTAAAAGGAAGTTTTCCTGACCAAGGGTCCGATAAAAAATCTTTTACACTGAGTGAGATTTTATTCGTAGTCCAATCCAATGTTAAAATTTTAGCACGTAAAGTTTCTCCCACTCGAAACTCAGTGGTGAGATCTGGATTTTTTTTATACGTTGCTTCCGATTGAGGGACCAAGGCATCAAGTCCATCCATGTCCACAATGAGGCCAAATTTGTGAATACTTTTCACAACACATGAAACAAACATTCCAACTTTCAACTCGTCACGTAACAGCTGTTTCTTTGTCTCTCTTTCTTTATCTGCTATTTTCTTTTGAGAGAGTAAAATTTTGTTTTGTTTTTTGCCAAGTTCGGAGATGATAAACTTGATTCGTTTACCAGCTATATTTTTTCCTTTTAAAGATACATCCAATTGGCTAAACGGAACAAAGGCTGTGTGACTTCCAAGTTTTACATCCCAACCGCCATTCCCTTCTTGTAACAACTGACCAAGAACAGGAATTTCAAATTGATGGGCTAATTCTAAATTTTCTTCTGTTAGGTTGTCTTGGGACAAACAAGTGGTAAAATAAAAATCACCAGAATTTTCTTTTAAAAAATATACGACGAGGGTATCACCTATTTTTGGTAATACATCTTCTCTCCATTCTTCTGAAGAGATATTTCCTATCACTTTGTTTTCAACAGTTCTGATAAATACATAATCATTCTTAACAGCTGTTACTTTGGCTTCATGGCGAGAGCCTGGTTCAATGGATTGTCTTTTTTTAAAACTTTCTTCTAATAAACGGTCAAATTCTGAGGATGGGCCTTTCATTTTGCGGTTCCTTCCTTGGTGGGTTTCGAGGTATATACCAACTTTCCTCCTAATACCATGGATTCAATTGGAAATATTCCCGAACTGCGTTTCAGAGGATTTTCCTTTAGGATGGAAAAATGTGCCGGTCCACCCACTCGGATTTTCCCACCATGATCAGCCCCAACATACTGGCAGGTTTTTTCAGTAAGAGTTTGGATGATACGGCGACGCACTTTGGGAAGGCTTTCCTCGTCTTGTTTTGTGGGAAGGACCAAATAACTCTTTCGACCAAAGAGGGATTCCCAAAAACGATTGGAATTTTCCTTGAGACCCTGCCTTTCATTTCGTTCTTCTCGTAATAAAGATTCCCATAAACGCACTTCCACAATGGCTGCTTGTCCAGGAAAAAGCCCCCAATGCCCGGTTCCACTGGCAAAAAGCAAATTGGAATGTGTTTCTTTTTCTTTTTGGAACAAGGATGCATAAACTGAGAATGGTTCTGAGGTCTCGGATTCAACTGTTTCACTTTCCCAATGCAAACTTTCCTTCCAAACTTTGCCATAATGTGGATTGAGTTCTGACCAAAGTTTTTGTTCTTCTTTCCATTCCTCTTGTTTCCCTTTTAATTCTTGGAGGTAAAGGATACCAAACATAGGTGCCCAGAGAAAGTCTCGTTTCTGGGCTCGGAAGAGATTTGTACCTTCTGGCATCGGATGGAAGATAACAGAAAATCCTGTATCAAGGGCGTCTTCCCAACTGGTTTTGTCGGCAAAGGTATAGGCAACTGCCAATTGCCCACTTGCTTCTAATTCTTTTCGTTTTGTATAAAGTTCGGTTTGAGAAAAACCTTTGTTTTCTTTTTCCTTCAAAAAGATAGGGACATGTTTGTTTCGTTTTGGATCCATCTTCCCACTCAGTCCGGATTGGTAGATGGCCCCTTCTCCCAGTTTTAGTTCTGGAAACAAAGACGGTTTTTGGGATTGGGAAAGAATAGGTGCATTCCATTTAGATTTACCAATTTCCGATTGGAGAGCACCCAAATTCGGGTCTGCAACCGATTCAATATGGCTAAACCCTGCTGACAAAAATCCTGTGAGGATCGTTTGAAATTCTGTCCTACTTGTTTTTCCTCCAATGGAGTTTGCCCCAAGTGTGACAGACGCATCACAAAAGCCAGGCAAAAGGTATTCAGGGTTTTGTGTTTCTTTAGTGGGTTGGATCGAGGTGATTTTTCCTTGGACAATTTCCAAATTGACAAATCCAGAAAAATTGGCTTTTTCACTGTCCCAAATCCGAACTGCTTTCATTTTCAAATTTTGAGACAAAAGAATGGTGGGGGCAAATGCCGATAGGAATAAAGTGAGGGATAGAAGCCTGCGGTTTTTCATGCTTGCGGTCTTAGTACCTTGACAGTAAGGACTAGAATGGAAAAGATTTCGGGTATGGGAAAGGAAACAAGCGAGATTTCTGATCACATCAAATTACATATCGAAAACGGGAAAATTCTCTCGCTAAAGACCCACCGGGTCTCCAAATCCGTTGAGGAACACATCAAGGAGGCCGTAGGACTCATTTTAGATAGGCTTACCTACCCCACTCTCGTCCCCACTCTCTACACCATCATCAAAGAACTTGCAATCAATGCCTGTAAGGCCAACCAAAAACGAGTTTTTTTCGAAGAACGTGGTTATAGTATGTTAAATCCTTCCGAATACGCAAGAGGGGTTCGGGAATACCGTGAGATGTTTTCGGAAGAAATGTCGAACGAGTTTGGGATCAAAGCCAAAAAAAAAGGATACTACTGTTTAATAAATTTTAAGTACAACGACGATGGGATCCTCATCGAAGTCATCAACAACACTCCCATTGCCAAAGAAGAAGAAAAATCGATCCGTGAACGTTTGGAAAAAGGAATGATGTATGATGACATCGCTCAGTTTTATATCGATAATGCGGATACATCAGAGGGAGCAGGTCTTGGCCTGGCACTCATTCTCATCATGTTAAAAGGAGAAGGAATTGATCCCAATTTTTTTAGAATCATCATTGGCGAAGATTCCACGATTGCAAGATTGGAAATACCGCTAACTGAAAATTTTGTTTCCAGCCGCGATTCTAATTAATTTTTAAATGTCATCAATTCCCCTTTCTTGTGCCATCATAACCCTTAACGAAGCAGACAATCTCAGTCGCACCTTAAAAGCAATTTCTTTCATTGATGACGTCGTGGTTGTTGATTCAGGTTCCACCGATGAAACTGTGGAAATCGCAAAATCAATGGGAGCACGAGTTTATTACCATAAATTCGATAATTATGCTGACCAAAAAAACTTTGCGATCGCTAAAACTAAATATGATTGGGTGTTTGCTATTGATGCAGATGAAGTTGTATCCCCAAAACTAAAAGAAGAAATTTTAAAACTTTTTTCGAATCAAGATATAAAAACAAAGGGATTTTTAGTTCCAAGGCTCACGTTTTATCTTGGAAAATGGATTCGATTCGGGGGTTATTACCCAAATTACCAAATCCGGTTATTTCATAAGGCAGAAGGACAGTTTAGCGGTGGTTTGGTGCATGAAAGAGTCAAACTGAATGGAAGACCATTAAAATTAAAAAATCCTCTTTTCCATTATTCTTATAAAAATATCTCAGACCATTTAAAATTCATCGATCGTTACTCAAGTTTGTTTGCAGAAGAAGAATTTAGAAATGGAAAACAAAGTTCAATATTTTGGGCTTTTATGAAAGGATGTTTTAAAGGATTTTATATGTACTGGATTCGTTTAGGAATCCTAGATGGAAAACAAGGTTTTGTCCTCGCCCTACTTGGCTTTTATTATAATTTTCTAAAGTATCTCAAACTCTATGAAAAAACGAACTCAGTCCCTTCTTTCTTTGTTATGGTTGATGCGATTCATGATGTAAAGGGCAAAAAAACCACCAAGAAAAATAGCGACCAAATTCACGTTTGATAGTTGAGTGGAACCAATTTTTGGTGACATGAGCCACATGATGATGTCCCTGATATAAGTTTGTAAGGTAGCAAATACAATCAATGCACCAATGCCAGCAACGAAAGTGGAACCCCAAAATTTACCGAGTAAGTCTTTGCGTTTATAATAATAAAAATAATATGCACAGGCTGCAGATGCGAGAAAAAAGAATAAAATATCAACGAGAATTGTCCATGGTTCCGATGGTGCGGCGAGCGGTAATGAAATCATTGGTCTTGTACCTATCTATTACCTATTTTCGGTAAGCCATTGTATAGTCCATAAGATAAAAAAAAGAGGTTTTCCTTGTATTCAAAACACACAGAGATCTTTGGCATATTGGGATTTCCCTTAGGCCACACCCTTTCCCCTTGGATCCACAACACACTGTTCCAACTCTCTGGGTATGATGCTGTCTATTTAGTATTTGAAAACGAACGATGGAAAGAAATCGGAATTGGCCCCCTTCGCGATTTAGGAGTGAAAGGAGTTTCTGTAACGATTCCCTTTAAAGAATGGGCATATACACAAGCAGACAAGGTATGTGAGTCATCTAAGACAATGTTAGCATCAAATACACTTTTACTTCGCAGTGAGGTCGAAGCTGTCAATACAGATGGATCCGGTGCGCTCTTTTCTATCTTACAAAACAATCCTGATTTATTAGATCCAAACGAATCCAAAAAAATCCTCATCCTTGGGAGTGGAGGTAGTGCCAAGGGGATTTTATTTTCCATTGCAAAGGAATTGGAAACGAATAGGAAACAACAATCTTTCCAAAGAAAGGTGCAAATCCTTGCCAGAAACCAGTCGGCGATCAGTGAAATCGAACAATCGTTAGGAAATCCAGCATGGTTGGAACGTACAACAAAGGAAGATGCAATAAAAAATAAAGAAGACTATGATCTTGTGATTCATACCACACCCATCGGAATGAAAGGTGTAGGTGGTGAACCCATTTTGGATTCCAACTTCTTCACCAAAAAACATACGTTATTCGATATTGTTTACAATCCTTTGGAAACAAATTTAGTACAAATTGCCAAACAGAAAAAGGCAGCGATCATCCCTGGCTATCATATGTTATTATTCCAAGGGATCAAACAATTTGAACTATTTACCAATACAAAAGTTAAACAAAAATGGATCCGTAAAGTAGAATCAATTTTATTACATGAATTAAAAAAGAGAAAATAAAATCGAATCCTTTCTACATTGATGATCACTATGAACTTTTTAGATTTTTTAAACGAGAGACAAAACATTGAAAAAACAAGAAACTTCAATGTATTCCAGACCTACACTTTGGATTCTCTTAAAAAAGTTTTTGATTTTACAAAAGTTTCTTCGATTAAAAAACAACATAATCCTATTCGTATCAGTGTAGTAGGAACAAATGGAAAAGGTAGCACCTCACACTACTTAGCTTGTTTATTTTCAAAATTGGGTTTACATGTGGGACTTTACACTTCTCCCCACCTACTCACTCCACTCGAAAGATTCCAAATGGTAATCCAAGGGAATCCAATCCTTCCCACATGGGAAAAAGTAAACCAATGTTTCGAAAACCATTTCCTCGCAGAAATTGATCGCTATCAAAACCTATCCTACTTTGAATTCCTAACCGTTTTTGCTTACTGCTTTTTTGCAGAAGAGAATACAGATGTAGAAATTTGGGAGGCAGGTCTTGGAGGTAGATTAGATGCGACCAAATTAGTAAACGCGGAATATGTAGTGCTTACTAAAATTGGCCTCGACCATGCGGCAATCCTAGGAAATACCAAAGAAGCCATTTGTCAGGAAAAATTGGCCATCATTGGTGATCAAACTTTGAAACTTTTTGCCATGGATAAAGAAGTGGAATCATTAAACACAGTTTTCACAAATCGTCCGAGAGCAGAAGATGTTCCTCTTTTTGTATTCGCATGCCCACCTAAAGAAAGTTATTTGGAAATGAATTTTGCGTATGCGAAAGAAATCGTCTCCCAAATCCTTCCAAATCAAAAAGATTCACTTTCAGTGATGACAATCGCTGACCTACCAAAACCAAAAGGGAGGATGGAAGTTTTGGCAAACAATCCTCTTGTTGTTTTCGACCCATCTCATAACCCAGATGCAATATTAGTGACAACCCTTGAATTTGCAAAAACCCACTCCAAATTCCACCTCCTCCTCGGAAGCCTCCCAGACAAAGACCTGAGTGGAATTCTCGAGGTTTTGCCGGAAAATACCTTGGAAAGCCTCACCTTATGGGAGGGAGAAGGGTTTGCTAGATTCCCTGACCCCGAAGGAAATCTTGTCCACCGAACGCTCCGGAAAAGTTCACAGCAAGAGATTGTTCCTTTATTCCAAGGCAGAACTCCCGTTTTGGTGTTAGGAAGTTTCCGACTTTATGGAATTGTGGCAAATTTAATACAAAATACAATAAAGATGTAAAATTGGACTTTACAAATGAATCCTGAACGAGATTGTTCTTTTAGGAAACATCGTTCAGGACTATGCAAACTCCAAAAGAACATACTAGAAAAGAAATTCTCCAAGCAGCTCGTGAAGAGTTCATCCAACTTGGTTTTGAAAAAGCCAGCATGAGAACCATTGCCAAAAAAGCAAAGGTATCCACGAGTAATATCTATAATTACTTTGAAAACAAAGAACACTTACTCACAGAAATCTTACAACCTGTGTTGTCTGGATTAGAAAAGGCGTTCGCTTATGTTTCACATCCAGATTATTTTGAAAAACGCTTTAACGACAGTTATGAGGCATGGAGAGAAAGATTCCACATCGCACTTGATTATGTCGATGCGAACCGAGATGATTTTATCCTTCTGCTCACTAAGGCACAAGGTTCCCATTTGGAAGAATTTCCAGATACGGTTCTCACAAGGCTTACTAAAATCAATTTCGAACAATACAACAACTTCAAACAAAAAAACCCTAGTTACAAGGGAGAGGTGGATGAGTTTGTAGTTCGGAACATCTTGTCATTTTTCTTGAATATCTTTGTGCAAATGGTAAGACAAGGGATTTCGAAACAAGACATGCTAGTCTACCAAGACAGTTTCCTTAAATTTTTACACTTTGGATACAAAGGATCGATTGCCTCTGATCTGAGCTGAACCAATCTGGTTCTCGATGGGAACCAAGTTTCAGATTAAAATTTGTGGAATCAAAGACCTTCCCACACTGGAGTTATGCCAGGAACTCGGTGTGGATTTTGTTGGCCTTAATTTTTCTCCCCGTTCCCCTCGTAAGATCGATGAGAGGGTAGCAGATGAGCTCCTATCAATCCGCCACAAACCAGGGTTTCCCAAAGTAGTATTTTTATTTTTTGAAAATGCTACAAATGAAATCCTTCAAATCACAAAACAATTTTCACCTGATTTGATCCAACTCATCCGGGGAGATCAATTTGTATCAACGGAACTTTGGGACTCTCTCACCATTCAAAAACAATTACTCCCTGCCATCCGGATTCAGTCACCAATTGTTTCTGATGAAGAATTAGAACCCAGGTCACCCCTCGTGATCCTAGATAGTTTTCAGAAAGGTTTAGGTGGTGGGAGTGGGCATACCTTTCCTTGGGAATATGTAACAAATGTAAAACGACCCTATTTACTTGCTGGTGGGATCACACCGGAGAATGTCCAGCTCGCTCTGAAAAGCTTGAAGCCAACAGGAATTGATGTGGCAAGTGGTGTAGAAACAGAAGGCAAAAAAGATCCAAATAAAATCAAAGAATTGGTACACAATGTCCGAAACCTATGAAGCTTTGAATACTCCAGTGATGCGCCAGTATCTGGAAGTAAAAGAACTCCACCCAGATGGGATTGTTTTCTTTCGGATGGGTGATTTTTATGAAATGTTTATGGAGGATGCAAAAATCGCCGCACAGATTTTAGACATCACTCTTACCAAAAGACAAAACCAAATTCCAATGGCTGGAATCCCTTACCATGCCACAGAAAGTTATATTTCGAGGCTTATCTCTGCGGGGAAAAAAGTAGTAGTTTGCGAACAAACTAAACCAGATGATCCTAAAGCAAAGATCATGTCAAGGGAAGTGGTGCGAATCATCACTCCTGGGACAGTTGTGGAAGACAACTTACTTGGTGGTTACCAAAACAATTATTTATCCCTTTATTACAAAGAAAAATCTTCCGTATACCTAGCGTTTGCTGATGTATCGACATCAGAACTTGTTTACTTTTTTTTCAGAGAATCAGAAACTGAAAAGATACTTGATACAATTAAACGATTTTCCCCAAAGGAAATGATTTATACAGAAGAGATCCCTCCTCTTTCAAAAGAATCAAAAATCATTTTATCTCAAATTCCAAAAGAATATTTACCTAAAAAAAAAGGTGCTGGGATCGACACCGTAGTACATGTATTAGATGCTTATTTACAATACAACTACCGAAACCAAAATTTTGTATTTAAATCCCCAAGAAGGATCGATGAAGCAGAATATTTAATTTTGGATGAACAAACTGTTTCCCATTTGGAGTTAGTCGAAAATCCGAATGACAAAAACCATACACTTTTTGGAGTTTTGAATCGATGTATCACTGCTACTGGGAAACGGTATCTGAAACAAAGGATTCTTTTCCCCACCCGGGATGAAAACAAAATCAGAGACCATTGGGACAAAATTGAAATTTTAACCCAAAACAAAAAAGAAAGATTACGAATGAAAGAATCTCTCGGAGATCTCATTGATTTGGAACGTGTCATCACTAGGTTTCGAGTGGGAAAAGCATTACCGCGAGATTTTCGTGGGATTGAAAAAAGTTTAACGGCTGTCAGTCATATGAAAGAGATTTTGGATGGAATTGGATATGACTTTTCCAAACTCCCAAAGGATTTAGAATCTCTCGTTTTAGAATTCCAAAATACATTGTTCGACGGGGAACTCCCAGTTTTTTTAGGAAACTCTCCATTTTTAAAATCCGGCTATGACAAAGAATACGATGAAGCAATCCTCGCACGAGAAAAAGGAAAAGATTGGATCCTAGAACTCGAAGAAAAAGAAAAAAAGGAATCGGGTTGTTCAAGTCTCAAAATTCGATACAACAAAATCCTTGGATACTTTATCGAAGTCTCTAAGGCGCAGGCAAAAGATGTCCCCTCTCATTTTTTGAAAAAACAAACTCTGGTGACAGGAGAAAGGTTTACCTCTCCAAAATTAGAAGAATTAGAGAGAGTCATCTTACAAGCGGATGAAATCATCGAACGAATCGAAAAACAAGTGTTTGATCGTCTTGTAAGCTCTTGTATCTCACTTTACGAAGCTTTTTTAACTTTATCTAATGAAGTGGCTTCACTTGATTACCATCTGTCTCTAACGGAGACCAAAGAAGAATACCAGTGGATAAGGCCTGAAATCCGAGCCGATGGGATCATCGAATACATTGATTCTCGCCATCCAGTCGTGGAAACTTTTTTACCCATCGGTGAACGATTTGTTCCAAACAATCTAGAACTGAATCCAAAAGAAAACGCCATTGCTGTGTTAACCGGTCCCAATATGGCAGGTAAGTCTACCTTTATGCGCCAAATTGCGATTAATCAAATTCTATTCCAAATGGGTTCCTATGTACCGGCAAAAAAAGCTTCGCTTGCCATTGTGGATCGAATTTTTACACGGATTGGGTCTGGTGACAATTTAACAAAGGGTGAATCTACTTTTTTTGTGGAGATGAAAGAAACTGCCACCATCCTCAATCAATTCACAGAAAATAGTTTGCTTATATTTGATGAAGTAGGCCGTGGTACATCCACTTACGATGGTTTGTCGATCGCATGGGCGATTTTAGAATTTTTAAGTAAAAACTTTCCAAAACCAAAAACAATATTTGCCACTCATTACCATGAGTTAACAGAACTTGAAAAAGGAGCAGGTATCTTTAATTTATATCTGGATACTTTTGAAAAGGATGGCGAAATTCTATTTTTAAAAAAAGTAAAACGTGGGAAGTCAAAACAATCTTTCGGAATCTATGTGGCAAAACTAGCAGGGATTCCTGAATCCGTTTCGGAAAGAGCAAAGGAAATTTTATCAGGTCTCGAATCTAAAAAAAGAGAAATCAAAATTAAAAATGATGAACCAACTTTATTTGGAAACCTACTGGAAAAAGAACCCAAAGGACTTTCTGTAAACGAAGAGAAAGTCCTTAGAAGAATTTCGGGACTTGATCCAAATAAAATCCCACCGCTTGAAGCACTTTCAATATTAGATGAATTAAAACGAATTCTCAAAGAGGAAAATTAAAGCTGATAAGTCGGTAAACTCAATCCAATTGATTATTTTATCTTTTAATCCCTGTTTCGCATGGATTCCAATGCCAATGCCCGCCGCATTTAACATGAGAGCATCATTAGCTCCATCGCCAACGGCAACAACGCGATCCAGAGGGATGGAAAGTTCATTTGCATATTGTTTGAGATAAAATTCCTTTTTCTCTCGGTTGATGATCTCACCAAGAATCTGTCCTGTGAAAAAACCTTCCTTCTCTTCTAAACCATTCGCACGAAAAAAATCTACCGGATACTTTTTTGAAAATAATTCCAATACGGGGCTAAATCCACCGCTTAATATTCCAAGCTTACACCCGTTCGATGGAACAAATTGAAATACTGATGCCATTCCATCATTTAAATGCAAAACATCATACACTTCTTTAAAACTTTGGATCGATAAACCTGCTAGGTGGATCACACGAAGTCGAAGGGCTTCATCAAAACCCATTCCACCTTCCATTGCTTGTTTTGTAACACTCGCAACTTCTTCATACACGCCATGTTTTCTTGCCAACTCATCAATCACTTCTTCCTTGATGACAGTAGAATCCATATCAAAAACAAAAAGAGATTCACCTGATTTTGGTAACAAAGAATTGATCACTAAAAAATCGATTTTATCTTTTGCCAACTGATTCCGAATATTTAATATTTGGTCTCTGGTTAGAGTTTCATCACTTTCAATTCTGACACAGTGTAGCCCCAATTGTTTTGAATGTGAAACCGAAATTGGTTTCTTTATTGGAAACGTTGTATCACTAAAATTTCCTATTTTAGTGGGGAATGTGTTTGGTAAGATTGTATCGGAAATGGGAGAACGAGAGATAAGAAGCAGTGAATTCATTTTATTTTTGCAAATAGGGCCGTAATTTTTTACCCCAAATTTCATACCCTTTTTCGTTAAAATGGAGAACATCACCATTCGGACGGTAAAACTCTTCGCTTAATGTAGGAGCATCAGGATTTCTCATAATGTCCCAAACCTCAATGTATTCTACATTTTTTGTTGTTCGTGCCAAATGGTTTAAAAACAAATTGAATACAGGAACAATCTGATTGAGTTCTTTTACTCTCGTTGGAGGAATCGCTAACAAAATAACTTTCGTATTCCGATTCTTGGCATGTATTTTTTGAATAATTAATTGTAAGTTGTTCTGCACTAAACTAAGGCACTTACCTTCACGAAAGTCGTTCCCACCAATTTCAATTACAATCGTATCAGGATGAAGTACAAGGACATCTTCGTCTATTCGAGTGAGGAGAGTTTCTGTCATATCACCACCAATCCCTCGATTGGTGACAACTCTTCCCGGAAATTCTTTCTTCATAAGTTCTGGTACAAATAAATGCACTAAACTATCACCAGCAAAAACTACATCAGATTTTTTGATAGATGCATTGTCGGTGGCAAAGAGAAGACGCATGGGTATCCAAGCGACTTCTATATATTTTTTAAAGTTGGCATCGTCACGCCAACCTGGCTCAGCAAAACACTTAAAGTTAGAATCAAAGTAATCACGTTTTGAGGTGGATTTACAATTGGTAACACTCAAAACTAGGGCAATCGAAATGCCCCATCGAAGGAAGAATTTAATCCTGTTCTTGCGGTTCATTCATTCGGAAGCGCTTTTGCCAATCTTTGATTTGGGCCTGCGCATATTCTTCCGTGTCACAAATTCGAAATTCAATCGGGTTATTTGTGGTTGTCTCGATGAGTTTGGCTTCGATATACCCGTTCTTTAACTTGGTTGTCTCAATGCGATATCTCATCTGAATAGCTCCAAAAACCAGGATTTAATTACCACGTATCTTTGCAATCTCTTCTAACGTTTCATCCTCTTTGTATTTTCCAAAGAGAAAAATTGCAAGTAAACAGAATGCAGAAGCAAGTGGTCCTGTCAACCGAACTCCAAGCTCCCCTCCCGCTTCTACTTCTTCGACTTTACAAATCGTAGATTCCTTACTTATTTTTGCCTCACTCTCACTATTTTTTTTGGATTCTGTCTGAGAATCGGACACAGATGGCGCAATGATCCCTGTCACATTGGGAGACACTTGTTTTTTGGATTCTCTGTCTAGACCAAGTAAAATCACAGAACTAAAGATCAAGACGGCAAGTGTTTGTCCTAATTTCTGCATGAAGGTTCGTCCTGCATAAAATAGACCTTCTCGTTTCGATCCCGTTTTTAATGAATCAAGTTCAGCAATATCTGCTAATATTGCATTTGGTAATATTCCAAGAATTGCAATTGGGATGGCAGCAACCCCAACGATCATATAACCTTGGATATATGGGGATATGGGCAAACTGTTTTTCCCAATAAAATAGATGGATAAAAATAATGCGAGAAATGTATAAAAGCCAATGAGAACCGTTCTCTTTTTCCCGATTTTCCGTGCGACAAAATTGACTACGGGATAAAAGGCAAACGACACAAGTAACATCACCGTTAGAAGTTGTGTCACAAAGTCTCGTTCCAATTCTAAAAGCACTGTTACATAATAGGAAATCCCAGTTGTGAGGATTGTGAGAGCCAGGAAGTAACACAAATCAGATAAAGCAAAATACAAAAAGTTTTTGTTTTTGAATGTGAGTAAAATTGCTTCTTTGAAGGGAACACTTGAAGCTTCTGACTCACAGTATGTTTTTTCATGAATGGTAAACACAGGGAAGTACATACAAATCGCCGCAAAGATACAAAGGATTCCCAGTGCATACTGGCGCGCAACTAACGTTTGCACAGAAGGATCTGCATCAAAAACAAAACTTGATTGTAGTGCGCTTGCAATCATCGGTTCCGTCGATGCAATGATGATCCCGAGTGCATATGTGACTGAAATGTATGTGGAGAGATTGAGTCGTTCTTCTGGGGTATGGCCAAGCTCCGGGATTAGTGCAAAAAATGGTGTGACATACACTGTTAAAAATAAGTAAAAGAGTAACATAAAACTTGTCATCCACACTAAGTTGGTCGATGAAACGAAGTTATGTGGTGGCACAAAGATTAACCAACAAAAGACGGCAGATGGAACCCCACCCAAAAATAAAAACGGAATCCTTCTTCCAAATCGTGAAGAAAAACGATCAGATGAATTTGCAATGAGTGGGTCAGTGAATGCATCCCATAAACGACCAATAGCTGCGACCACTCCAATCGTGGAAAGGCCCCAAAATGCCATTTTTTCGATTAAATCCGGGAAACAATCTTGGCCCGGTTTAGGTGCAGGGGGTAGGTAAAAATAAACTTGGTGAAGACCGATGATATTGATGAGTGTAGACCAACCAAGTTGGCCTACCGCATAACTAATTTGTTTTCGAAATGGTAAAGACGGTTTTTGCATGTGTTTCACTAGAGGCGATAAAGTAGGAGCATGATACCGCCAAAAGTGAAAAAGGCAAACTACTTTTTGTGTTTATAGAGTTCTGGAAAGTTTTTCTCGTCGTATAAAAACTTTGATTCGTAGTCTTCCCAACCTTCTGGGATTCCTTCCGTAAACTCAGGCACCATATTACAATCACGAATGAGATTCATGGTTTGTTCCATCTCGCTGCCTTTTACATTCAAATAACCTTCAGCAAACAAAGAATTGGATACATAAAGTGCCATGGATTGTAAAGAACCTAAATGCCCTTCCCGACCCGCACCAACACGGATCTCTGAATCAGGGTTCACCAAACGAAACATAGACAATACACGAATACAAAATTCAGGTGTGAGCGGTGACTTTTGGATGGCATGCCCTTTAATGGGAATAAAAAAGTTCACAGGGATAGAAATCACTCCAAGTCGTTTTAATTCAAAAGCAACTTGTACGATGTCTTTCAATTCTTCCCCCATTCCCACGATGATCCCAGAACAAAGTCCAATCTCCGCTTCTTTTGCCGCTTCAAGTGTTGTTAGTCGGTCTTTAAAAGTATGTGTAGAACAAATTTCATTGTATTTTGACTCGGACGTATTGAGGTTATGGTTGTAACGATCAAGGCCTGCATCCTTTAATGTTTTTGCTTTTTTGGAGTCTAGGATTCCGGCAGAAAGACAAACCTTCATTCCTAATTCACCATTAATTTTGGAAATAGTTTCTGCCAATTTGTCGACTGCTTTGTCAGTTGGACCTCGGCCTGAAGTCACCATACAAAAACGATAGGCACCATTCTCTTTTGCTTTTTTGGCATCTTCCCAGATTGCCTCAGGCGATTTTAAGGAATACTCTTGGATTCCAGATTCCCCACCTTTCCTTTGGGCGCAGTAACCACAATCTTCTGGGCAATACCCATTTTTGATATTATCTAATATATGAATCCGAACTCGGTTACCAAAATGACGATATCTTTCTTCAGAAGCTTTTGCCACTGCTGGTAAAAGTGGGACTTCTCCCTTTAGAATCTGAAGGGCTTCTTCCTCGGAAATGAGTGATGGAGAGGAAGAGATAGTTTTTTCTTGGATACTTGCGATCATGAGAACAAAATCTTGAACTTGCGTGACTCTGTAAACGAAGAAAAATTGAAGGAGAAACTTAGTCTTCTTCTGTTTCTAAAAATGTTAGCAGTGTCTTTTCGAGTGCTAAAAATATTCTTTCGAGTGAGGCATCTGAAATCGTATAAGGTGGAGTAATGTAAATAGTCCTTCCAAGAGGTCTTAATAAAATAAAATATTTGCGAAGAGAATCCCTGATTTGTTTTCCTATAGGATTTAAATATTCATCAGTTGCTACTGGCTCTTTCCATTCAAATGCAAAGATTCCGCCCATTACACGGACATTTTCGATAGAATTTCCCATTTTATTTTGAAAGGATTCTGCATGTGTTTTTAATTTTGACTCTAACTCTCTCACTTTTGTAAGCCCAAAATCTTTTAACATAGCAACAGACGCATAACCTACGCTACATGCTAGTGCATTCCCGGTCATTGTATGGGCATGGAAAAAAGACTTATAAGGATCTTTGGATAAAAATGTTTCATAAACAAAATTTGGAACGAGAGTGGCGGCAAGGGGTAACATCCCACCTGTTAATCCTTTTGCTATCACTAGTAAATCAGGAACAACACTTGCCTTTTGGTAAGCAAACGGATCACCTAATTTTCCCATTCCGGTAAATACCTCGTCGAAAATCAGTAATGTGTCGGTATAGGTGGCGAGTTCTCTAAGTTTGACCAATACTTTTTTATCGTAGAATAACATTCCATTGGCCCCAAATACCAAAGGTTCGATCACAATGCCAGCATATTCTTTTTGTTTGATTTCAAGTTCTAATTCAGACAAACATTCCGTAGAACAATTATTAGGTTTCTTTCCCCAAGGACAAAACATACAATTTGGAGCCGGGAACTCTTTCGTTGGGAACCGTAACTCAGAAAAAATTCGATTGAAGTAGTTTTTCCCTGATACATTCATCGCACCGATGCTATCACCATGGTATGAATTGGAAAAAACTAAAAATTCAGATCTCGGTTTTGTATTTGGATTGTTTTGATAGTATTGGATACTGAGTTTTAAAGCAATTTCTATCCCATTCGACCCGTTATCAGAATAAAAGACTTTCGCAAAATCAGAACGTGTTAACTCTAACAAAGCTTTGGATAAAGTTTCTGCTGCTTCATGGATATTCCCCGCAAGCATAACATGATCCAATGATTTAAGTTGGTTTTGTAATGCTTCCACTAAAGTCGGATGGCGATGCCCATAAATCATAGTCCACCAACTTGAGATGGCGTCTATCCAGACATTTCCGTCTTCATCTGTTACAAATTCTTTCTCTGCAGATACAATTTTTAGTAAGGATTCAGATTCATCTTGAATGGTTAGTGGCACCCAAGTGAGTGTGTTGACTGGATTATAGTTCTTCATCTGCATTGATAACAAGATCTATCACATTTCGATTTGGATCAAAATGTTCTGTAGCAAAACTGATAAATTCTTCAGAGGTTAACTTCTGCTCGGGAAAGTTAGTAAAACCTAAAAAAGAAACACCACCTAATCTCTGTATCATGGAGGCATTGTCTTCTTGTAAAGAGTTGTTTGGACCAACTAAATAAAATCCATACACAGGGATAAAACGAGATGTTAATGCTTCTAAGGTTAATAAAGTATGATTGATGGTTCCAAGTTCAGTAGATCCAACAACGATCACACCAAGATTTGATTCTTGGATCGCTCGTATGGTAAGGTAATCTTCGGTGATAGGTACAAACACTCCACCTGCCCCTTCAATCAGAGTATTATTGTTTCTTTCTTTGGAAACCAAATTCAAAAGTAGTTTTGGATCGATCGTCTGACCTTCAGCTTTTGCTGCGTAATGCGGACTCGCTGGGGTTTTATAAACAAAGATTGGATTTAAAAAACAGGAATCGGGCAAATTCGTCGTTTTTTGGATAAAGGTTGTGTCGTCGGCACTGATTGTTCCTGTTTGGATGGGTTTCCAATAACGGAATCCGAACTTTTTCGCATATTTGGCCATAAACAGGCTGGAAAAGAAGGTTTTGCCTACGTCGGTGCCGGTTCCGGTAACATAAAAAGCTTGTCCCATAAGTGCAAGTTTTATCAATTCCAGACCTCGTCTATCCGATTTATATAAGAGAGGCAATATGCAACTTCCCCTTTGGAAATCCATTCTCAAACGCGATGACAATCCCATTACGGAGATTTCACATTTTCTTCGTGAAACGGCTATCTTTGAAGGTATGTCACGAAGGACACTTCGTGAAGTAGCAAGGCTCATCCATAAAAGAAAATACTATGCTGGTGAAACTATATTTTACCAAGGCCAAGCGGGCACTGGAGTGTATTTAATCTTACAGGGAAAAGTAGAAATTTTCTCAGAACGTGAAGGAGTCACATTAAAACTCGCCGAACTTGAAAAAGGTGCTTTTTTTGGAGAACTTGCTTTGTTCCAAGATTTCCCAAGATCAGCAACTGCTGTGACTCTTGTAGATTCAATTCTACTTGGTTTTTTCCAACCAGAACTCAAAACATTATTGGAAACAAAACCTCGCGTTGGGAATGATTTACTTCTAAGTTTTGCCTCTATCATCGCTGACAGACTTCGCAAAACAAATGATACATTAGAAGCAGCATACTTTAAAAGTAAAAAGAATAAATCAAAATGATCTTTAAAGAAAATAGTATTTCTTCTCTGGTATTAAGGTCTGCTTTTTTTGGCCTCATCGCATTAACCGTTCTCATTGGGATTGTAGGTGTCAAATTTTTAGCGATTCCTCTTCTCATTTCGGGAATTCATTTTTATATCTTCCATGGGGTAGTGGATTATTTTGAATCTAGAGGAATTCATCGAGCAATCACAATCATCTTTATTTTTACTTTTTTAATTGCTGGCGCTTATTGGTTTTTGGCTTTTTATCTTCCAAACTTGTTTGAAAAAGCACAACCAATTGTATCAGAGTGGTCTATCAAAATGGATGATCCGAATTTTCAACTTTTGGATTTTTCCAAATTACCTGTTGTTTCTAAAAATCCAGAACTTTGGAAAAAAATCATCAATCCCGAAGAAATTGCAAAACTTGCAACAAGTAACTTAGAAGAGTTTCTGAGAGGAATTGTTGTGATGATTCCAACATTCATTAGTTGGATGATCATCATTCCAATTATCAGCTTTTTTTTGTTACTCGATGCAAACCTAATTTACAAAACTATGATTAGTTTTATTCCTAACCGGTTTTTTGAAATGTTCCTTATGGTATTTTACCGAATGAATCAACAGATCACAAGTTATTTGAAAAGTTTAGTGATCCAATGTGGAATTATGGCGATTGTTGCCTCCATTGGTTTTTTTATTGTTGGCGTTAAATTTTTCGTTCTATTTGGAATCTTCTTAGGTGTTGCCAATTCCATCCCTTACTTAGGACCACTGATTGGTGCCATCCCACCAATCCTCTTTGCAATTTTGTTTCCTGAAATGTCACCTTCAATCGGTTCCATTGCCTCAGTTGTCATCGTTGCACAACTTGTAGACAATGCAATAGTCCAACCAGTTGTGATTGCAAATGCAGTTTCCTTACACCCACTTGCTATTTTGATAGGGATCGCAGTGGGAGGGAATTTTTTTGGGATCTTTGGAATGTTACTGGCAATCCCTGTATTATCGATCTTAAAAGTGACAATTGGCATTTTGTATCATGCTTTAAAAGAACACCAAATCATTTAGTTACCATTTCCAGATGAAATATGAAATGGAATCAATTTATGCGTTAGTTGTAGGGAATAAAAGAGAGGTGAGTTTAATGAGACTCATTCCTCTCGTTTGTTCCATTTTCCCATTTCTGAAAATAAAATTCCGAATAAAGTTAAAAAAGATCCAATGGCACCAATTGTGCCCAATCTTTCGCCTAATACAAGATAAGCCAAGAAAAAAGAAAACACTGGTTCCAAACTATAGAGTAATCCAGCTCTGGCAGGTGACACGGCCTTTTGGTATCTAGTTTGTATCTGTGTTGTAAAAATTGTTGCAAACACTGATGTATAAATGATACCAATCCAAAATTTTAAGTCAAATTGTACATTGATAGTTTGTTTTAAAAAAATAGATTCAACTGGAAATAAAAAACTAGATACGATTGCGATTAATAAAATTTCAAACGAGACCAAAATTTGAGATGGGATTTTTTTAGTATAAATATCGATCAAAATGATATACACCGCAAAGAAAAACGCACCGATAAGAGTGAGTCCATCTCCAAACCCAAATCCTAAATTGTTTTGAATCTCATCGAAATTTTTACCATTTTGCGAAATACAAAATAATCCAATCACAACGATCACAACCGCTATCCATGTCCTTAAAGATGGAAGTTTGCGTTCTATGGCGATCTCAAGTAACGGAACAAAAATCACATAGGCACCCGTCATAAATCCAGATTGTGTTGCCGAAGTATACACAAGCCCAATGGTTTGAAACGCATATCCAAGTAATGCGGAACAAGCGACAAAAAAGGCAGGAACAATATAATCCAGACGACGATTTGCTTTTGAAAATAATGTTTTCCGATAGATTAAAAGTGTAATGAACCCAGCGACAGAAAATCGGACCGCTAAAAATAAAAAAGGAGGTACCGAATCCAAAGCAAGTTTGATGACCACAAAGGTTCCACCCCAAAGAATGGCGGCAATCACCAAAAAGAGTTCTGGAGTGAAGATCCTAGACATGTAAGGTCAGTCTTTCCCAAGAAATACGGATAGCAAGGAAAAGATGAATTGGAAATTTAAAATCAGAAAACCCCAACAGGGTACAACTTTGACATGGGAATTATATTTTCCTCCAGGCACATCCACTTGGGTGGGAGATAAGGTAAAAGAAAACCTAGACCAAATTCCACTTCCGAACCAACCAGAAGCGAATGTGCGTACGTTTTCTGAAAAAATTAAAATTGAAAATACTAATGCACATCAAATCACCTATCTTTTGTTCAATGGGTATTTTATCAGAGATTTACGTCTTGTCATAGCGAGAACCAATGATTGGGACAAGTCTGCTGAAAAACGAGAAGAAGAATGGGACCGAATTTTAACAGAAGCAGTTTCAATTGCAAAACCACTCTTTTCCAATCCAGATACAAAATTTTACGAAATCAAAGAAAACTTACACATTAGTTTCTTTGAGGATGAAATTACAGTTTCACTTTCTGTCCTTGGAGAACCAGGTTATAAACGAGGAATCAAAGCTACTTTCCCAACAAGTGCACCTGTCCCCGAGGACTTGGCTCATATACTTATTGAAGAGTGTTTCCAAATCTTTTCGATTCCAAGAGAAAAGGTAAATTCAGTTTATATTCCTTTTGCCGGAACAATGACTTTTGCCACCGAATGGAAATTAGGTGAAGAAAAAATCCCATTTTTATCGTTACCGAGGGAATTTATTTGGAAGAAACTCACATTATTTCCAGAAAAATCATATGAACATTTTTTAAAAAAACGAAACACCTTATTACCAAATAATACACATGTAACGCCCATGGTGATACAAGATACAGACCCAGCTTTAACACCGTATTGGACTCAAGAATTTTCAAATTGGAGAAAATGGATCCATGTCGAATCAATTGATCATACCATCTCAGACTTTTTAAAAACTTTTCCCGTTTTCTCTGAAGGGAACGAAAATACGACTCATTACTTTATACCGTTAAACCCACCGTATGGATACCGAAAAAACGAAATGACCGGTCCAGAAGAAAAGTTATATGCAAAGATTGGTAATAGACTTAATGTTTTATCAAAAGATTTACAGAAAAAGTTTTCCATTATTGGTTTTATACTTTGCCCAAATGAGGATAAGTGGAGCGATTGTATGAAAGAATTAAAGAATTTTTCAAAAAAAACCATCCATGTTACACATGGTGGTATCGATTTACGCGTGTTATTCTTTCATTTGGAGGGGAAATCTGAAAGAAGTTCAAATTGAACCTAGTTGGAAAGAGGTTTTAAACGATGAATTTCAAAAACCTTATTTCACAAAATTGCGCGAATGGATAAAAAACGAGTACCGATCGGCTGTTGTTTACCCACCTGCAAAACTGATTTTTTCCGCGTTTGACTTGTGTCCTTTTGACGAAGTCAAAGTGGTGATCCTTGGTCAAGATCCCTACCATGGACCAGGACAAGCGCATGGACTTTGTTTTTCAGTAAAGGAAGGTGTACCATTCCCTCCTTCCTTACAAAACATCTTCAAAGAGATAAAAGACGATTTAAATAAACCGATTCCGAAGTCAGGGGATTTAAGTTACCTCGCCAAACAAGGTGTCTTTTTACTCAATGCCACACTCACAGTCGAAAAAGACAAAGCAGGGTCTCATCAGAATCAAGGTTGGGAAATATTTACTGATGCTGTAATCAAAATCTTAGCTGAAAAAAAAACAAATTTAGTATTTTTGTTATGGGGATCTTTTGCTCAGAAAAAAGAACTTTTGATTCCACCAAACAAACATTTGGTTTTAAAATCAGCACACCCTTCTCCACTGTCTGCATACCGCGGATTCTTAGGGAACCGACATTTTTCAAAAACAAATGAATATTTAAATTCAATAGGAAAACAATCCATTGACTGGTAATGAAAAAAAAGGATATTTTTTTGTTTTTTTAACCGGTGTTTTTTTTGCATTTGAAGTCATCGGATTTAAAGAAATATTCCGAAGGTTTAACTTATCTCCAGAAATGGCAGCATTCTTTGGTGTTGGTTTTGCCTTTTTAGTTGTGACTCCCTTTTTCTTAAGTTCTAACAAACGTAGAAAAAAAGTGATCCTCACGATCAAAAGAGATGGCCTCATCTTATTCATTGGAACTTTTTCCAATGCGATGGGGATCGTTTTATATTATTATGCACTTAAACAAACAGATCTCGGTCCCGCTGCGATTCTTATCAAAACCACCGTATTGTATAATGTCATCCTTGGGGTTGTATTCCTTGGAGAAAGATTTAAGGATAGGGAAGTTTTTGGAATTGTTTTATCATTATTTGGAATTTATTTAATTTCCACCTTACAAGGTCAGATCAATTTTTTATCTGCATTTTGTATTTTATTAAGTGCTTTTTTGTTTGCGATCCAAAGTTATTTAATTAAAAAATACATCCCAGAAATATTAGGTCTTGAGTATGCATACCTACGTTTGTTTTTATTATGTATATTTTTTTTAATTTATTCATTAGGAATTGGATCTTTTGCCATACCCAAATGGAATACCATCGTGATCCTTGGTCTTTGTTCTCTACTCGGATATTTTTTAGGAAGAGCCTTTTATTTTGAAGCGCATAATTATTTACCGATCAGCAAACTGAATGCAACACTACTAATCGAACCTATTTTTCTCATGTTTGTCGGAATTTTGTTTATGAATGAGCCTTTCGACTTACAGAAATTATGTGGAGGAACAGTGATACTGCTTGGATTGTATTTAATTGTATTCCATAAACGGAAGGTGAAATCATGAAAGAACAAAACCCAAAATTGACAGACATTGAAATCCAATTTTTACTCGCATCATACCCTCTATGGAAATTAAAGGAAGAAGATGGTTTTCATTCATTATGTTTTGAATACCGATTTGATACTTTTCAAAATGCATTTGTTTTTTTAACAAAACTTGCCTTTGTGTCGCAATCCTTAGACCACCATGCAGAGATATGGAATGTTTACAACCAAGTCCGGCTCAAACTCTACACTCATGACCAAAAAACTCTCACTAAAAAAGATTTGGATTTTATCAAACTTCTAATGGAGCCTCCAAATCACTGGGATTAAAATGCAATTGGATTAACGTATTTATCATTTTGGCAAAAAAAAACCGGGGTTGGAATCCAACACCGGTTTTCTCCTTTAACAGTGATGAACTGATTAAATTTCGATTTTGTAACCTACGCGGTAAGTTTGTCCACCGATCACCACAGGGTAAGCTACCCAAGGTGCAAGAGCAGATGCTCCACCGATTGACGCAACTCCACCAACTCCCATTCCAGCAGAAAGGATGGTTTCTAATTCAAAGAAAAGGTGACCTTTGTCAGTAACTTTTGTTTGAGCATCAACTAACCAGTTCAATCCGAATCCACTTGCACCGAAACGTACGTTTTCTTTATGGATTCCTGGGTTTGGAGCATCACCAAGAAGAGTACCACCTGGTCCTAAAATTCCTGGTGCGAAGGTTTGAAGTCCTGGGTTGTTGATTGTACCAGAAACTCCCCACCATCCTTGGAAGTAGTTTACCCCTGCTCCAATATATACAGCAGTATCGTTTGCAGCATTGTATAATTTAATACCTAAGTAAGTAGGAACAGTCCAAGCTGTGTATTGCCACTCTTGGTCTAACCACTTATAACCCATCACAGTAGAAGAAGTATCACCACCAGAAATTTTTGTAGTATAGTTTACGTTAACTCTCCAGAAAAGGCTAGGTACTCCGAAGACTCCTTCTTTTTCGTAACCAATGTTTACGTTACCACCCACCATAGCTCCGTTGGTTTTTGCACCAACTGCTCCACCAGTTGTTCTTTTTAAACTGATGAGTGTGTTTTCAGCGTAGATTGCTTTTTGAAGAGAACCTGTTGGTGTTCCAGCAGCGTTTAACTGTGGGTTTCTTGAATCTAGTCCATCTTTCGTAATGGTTCCACCGAGTTGTGCAAGGTCGAATTGCATACCCAAACCGAACATAACATAAGAACGAGGACCAGATTGTGCGCTTAAGCTACCAGCCAAGCACATAAGTACGAACCCCATCATTCCAAATCGTAGAGATTTCAGCATTTGATGATTACTCCTTAGTGAGTGTTTCCTGAATTTTTTTCATTCCTGCGAACAAACGAATGCCAGTGAGCAGCCGTTCATACCGACAATTGCAATGAAACTAGTGCTTCTCATAGGATTTGTCAAATAAAATTGTTAAATCTTCACGAAAATTGTGTTAAATGTGGAATTTCGAATGAGTCTAACCCTGTCTAAACAACTTTTCCTTATTTGCAGATTCCTTTGGCTTTTTGTTCTTTTTTCTACCATGACCAGTGCCAAAGAAAGAAAGGTGATTCGTTTTTCAGGCGAATTGATTAGTTGGGAATCAGATGGTGAGAATTCTCACTTTCGTTTTTTGGATTCTACCAGCTTACGAGAACGGACCATTCTCTGTGATCCGGAAACCATGAGCCTTAGTTTTAGTCACAAAGCAAAAAACAATCTCTATGTAGAAGGAAAAGCCACCCAGAATTCTCCTACCTCCGACCAGTGGTTCTGTGTGGGCAAACCTCACGTCTTCCAAAAGTACCAAGTGACTTCTCCGGCAAAACAAGCGCAGACAAAAACCATCCAAGGCCAAGTCGTAGAAGCAGATCCGGTCTTCGGCCAAATTGTCTACCTTGTGTGGGGGAGACGGTTTTATCTAACGATCAACCCAACGGAAGCAGAAATCATGGCAGAAGAACTTTCTAAGATGAAAACAGTCATGATCGATGGGGAATACCGTTATGATAGGATCAAACGTTATTATGTAAAAGATTGATGAATTTTTGTTCGCAAACCTGGCCCATTTCTTTGGAATGGATTAGATGCAGGCTTTTTTGGTTTTAGCAAACGGAACGGTCATGAAGGGCCGATCCTTCGGTGCAAATAAGAATTCGATCGGTGAGGTAGTCTTCAATACCTCTATGGCAGGGTATCAGGAAATTTTAACTGACCCTTCTTACAAAGGTCAAATTGTTACACTTACCTACCCAATGATTGGGAACTACGGAATCAATCCCGATGATATGGAATCAGATAGAATCCAAGCTTCTGGTCTCATCGTCAAAGAGTATGTCAAACGTCCTTCAAATTTCCAATCCAAAGAAACTCTCAGTGAATTTTTAATTCGTTTTGGTATACCTGCCATTGAAGGAATTGACACACGCAAACTAACGCGCATTATCCGAAATTCAGGTGCCATGAATTGTGGGATTTTTATTAGCGAAACCTATGAAGATTCGTTTTTAGAAACTGTTAAAAATGCACCATCAATGGAAGGCCAAGACTTAGCCCAAATTGTCACCTGTGAAAAACCATATGAATACGGTGCACACTCTCCAAGCAAATTCAAACTTGCTGTATATGATTTTGGGATCAAAAGAAATATCTTACGACTACTCGATTCTGCAGGTTTTAATGTATTTGTATTCCCTGCAAAAACAAAAGCTGAAGACTTAATCAAAGAAGGTTTTGATGCATTCTTTTTATCCAATGGTCCAGGTGACCCAGCTCCACTCGATTATGCGATCCAATCGGCAAAAACCATTATGGAAGCAAAAAAACCACTCTTTGGAATTTGTTTGGGTCACCAAATCATAGGACTCGCGCTCGGTAAAAAAACTTCCAAATTAAAATTTGGTCATCGTGGTGGTAATCATCCTGTGAGAAATGAAGAAACAGGAAAAATTGAAATCACTTCGCAAAACCACGGCTTTCACGTATTAGGTGAGTCTTCACCTGACCTTCCGATCACACGGATCAATCTTTTTGATAACACTGTGGCTGGTCTAAAAACCAAAGGGTTACCTGTTATGGCAGTGCAATACCACCCGGAAGCATGCCCTGGTCCTCATGATTCAGCCTATCATTTCCAAGAATTTTATACTATGGTAGAATCTTCAAAAGTATAAACTTTGGTAAACCGAAGGGGGTTATATGTCATACAAAGAAGAAAAAAATTTCTGGGGAATTCCGTACGGGACTGAAATTTCAGCGGAAGCGTTCGTTAAAGATATTTGGGATCCAAGTACAGAAGAAATCCTCACTCCAAAACAATTCTTTGGAATTGGCTGGGGGATCAACCTACATGCTCTTGGCAGACGTGTTGGTGTGATCAAGTAACAATCGTTTTAGTATCTTTGCCAAAGCATCTCTTCCTTTTTGGTTGAGGTGCGTCAAATCTGCAAAATACGAATATTCCTTCAAAAACTCATTCTTAAAATCTAAAACCACTCTTTTGTTTTGTAAGTTTGAATTATGTAAAAATTCTAATACAGAATCTGTTATCAAGTTTGCATTTTTCTCTTTCAAATTGTTCTCCATCTTTGGAGAAAATGGAATTCGAAGAACCACAACATCAAGATTTTGATTATCCAAGATCTTAAACATTTGATTCCACAACTGAATCGATAACTCTCTTTTCCCCGCAAGGATAGAAGTATCCAAATTTTGAAAATTGTCTAACTCTTGCAAGGTTGGATCATCACCTGTTGATTTCCAGATCCAGGCACCACTCTTTTTTTCCATACTTTCTTTGATGAATTCCGACTCCAAACTCCTTCGTGATAAGTCAGATTGGACAATGGGATCATAAAATATACGATTCAAATTGGAGCTTAGAGCAAAGTATGGGAAAATTTGGATCACTAATTTCCAACTTATATCCGTTAGATTTCCAAAATATGCTTTACGAATCAATGGTTCGGTTATCTGTAAAAAATCAAAATTACCGAAGGAATAATATAATTGTTTATGAGCATCCGTAATTGAATTTTTACTCGTATTCAGTGGGGAGATATTGACATACACTTTTCTTAGATAAGGAAGTCTGTGAATCGATTTTAGTGTATCAGATAAAATTCCCTCTGGTTGTTGACTTGGCAAAGGAATATACAATATTTCACTTAAGTTTACATTTTCAATTTCTGCAATTGTTTCAGGAGAAATTCCGCTGACGATCTGACTATCTCCTAAAACAAGTATTTTAGATTTTTGATCCCAGTTTCTGTTTTTTGCGTAATACCAATAAATTGAAGTTGTTTCACAATAAGATATAAACTTACCATAAGTCAGGTGCATCACAATCGAGATGCCAACTAAAATGATAAATAGGAAACGAACTTTCATTGATTATATATCATATGAATAATGTTTAAAATTGAAAATAAAAAAAGTCTTCTTTGGCAAAAGGTGAAACGAGTGAAAACCAGAAAAATGAAAGAACTAAAATTACAGAAAATAGATATGGTTTTGTTGTTACAAAAAATGTTGGTCTATCTGTTTGTTTCCATTCTTGCCAAAGGTCAAAGAGAAATAGAGGTAAAATGATGAGTAAAAGCATAAAAGGAATTTGATTCCATGATGGAAATGTTCTTAAATTTTCTAAAATAAGTAAAGATTCCTTCGGTGAGTTGATTCTAAATAACAATAATCCAATAGAGAAAGTATAAAAGGTAAATAGAATCCCGATACCTGTAAAAACTTTGTTTTGCAATTTGGTCAATCCTAGATGTTTTAGAATTCGGTAAAGTACAAGGCAAATGCCCAAGTAAAAACCCCAAATAATAAATCCATATCCTGCCCCATGCCAAATTCCCGTTAAAAACCAAACAAACATTAGATTTATATTTTCTCTAACGAATCCATGTCGATTTCCACCTAATTTAATATAAACGTAATCACGTAACCATGTAGATAAAGAAATATGCCATTTTGACCAAAACTCCGATGGATTCGAAGAAAAAAATGGTCTTTTGAAATTGTTCATGAGTTCGAAACCCAACATTTCGGCAAGCCCCATCGCACATAATGAATAACCAAAAAAATCTGCATACACTTGGAAGGCAATGGTTGGAGCAACAATCCATAAAATTCCTGGTTCCAAGGATAAAAAGGATCCAACTTGGATTCCCACATAACGCGACAAAGGATCTGCTATACTCGATTTAATGAAAACTCCAAAACAAAACAAGGAAAGTCCGTTCCATATATTGTCTTTCGAAATGAAACGCTCTGATTCAATTTGTGGAATTAGATTCCCAGGTCTTTCAATGGGGCCAAGCAATAACAATGGGAAAAACATATCATACAGCACAAAGGTAAAAAAGTTTCTACAGACTGGTATTTTTTTATCATACACCTCAATCAAATAACTAATGTTATGGAAGGTATAAAAAGAAATTCCAATTGGTAATAGTATATTTGGTTTCCAAAGTAATGGAGATTCACCAAATTCAATCCTTAAATCTGATAGAACTCCCCAGACAAACAAGAAGTATTTAAATATCGCCAAATACAAAACATTGGCTGTGATTCCAAAAATAAAAAGTGGTCTTTTTTTATTAGCAGGGATTTTATCAATTAGAATCCCAATTGTATAATTAAAGAGTATTGAAGAGAATAATAAAATAGTTCCACCGATACCCCACTGAGAATAGAAGTAGATCCCAAAAAAAAGTAACAATAGTTTTCGAATCCGAAAGGGAGAAAAATAATAGATCAGATAAAATACGAAAAAGTATAAAAGAAAATTCAGGGAATTGAATAACAATATGGTTACTTAGGCTTCTTCAACCATTTCCAAAAACTGATTTTTGTCCTTTGTATCATTTGGATATGATAAAGTTAATACTCGGTAACTCGCTCTAAAATTACCGATGATTGTGTCTTCTTTTTTGGAAAATGAAGATTTGATCTTTTTGATGACAACATCAGTTTCTTCTTTGTCTTTACCATGTAATACTAAAACAAATTTTCCTTGGCCAACTCTTGTAAAAAAATCAAGTTCGCTAATATGATCCATCATTGTTTTACGTAACGCATCTGCATAACGAGCAAAAGTTCCAGTTCCAACTAAATGGATCATTCTTGATACATTTTGGATTTTGAACAAGGAAACAGTGAAAGATGCTTTAAGGTTGGATGCTTTCTCCATTTCCAGTAAGATTCTTGATTCAAGTGGATTAAATGGATTTCTAAAGAGTGCTTCTTTTTCCTGGAGGATTAATAAATTTGCAAACACTGGAGCAGATGTCTCCAATAGTGAAACTGCTACATCCCTAGTAGTATCAGTCCAGGCGGATCCTGTTGAATGAATAATGACCATTCCAACTAACCAGTTCAAATTGATAATAGGAAGAATAGTAAATTCACTCATGATTCCTAATTCATCATTTGTGAAAATTGATTTCAGTTCCGCATCTTCTCTGAAATTTTCCAATTTATAAACACCTGATACATTGGAAACCATACCTACAATGTCGGAATCTTTACTAAGTCGAAAGTCTTTTGTTCGTTCTGGTAAAATGAAATTGGAACCAAATACAATGTAATCGGATCTTGTTTCAGAGTCTAAAACTAGGAAAGAAAATTGTTTTACTCCTAGTTTATTTTTTATATTATCAATTAAAAAGTCATAAGCCTCATCCATCTTACGAACTTTTGAAAATTCTCTTGCAAATTGCAAAACAGATTCATTTATTTCAATGACTTCTTTTGCATGCATTAATTCATCATTGATAACTTCAAACTCTGAAACTCTTTCAAAAACAGATCCAGCAATATCTCCGACTATCTTTGCAAACTCTAGATCATCTGTAATGTATTCTTCACCATTAATGAGTTTTCCAAGTGATAAAACTCCAAAACATTTTTCACCGTGGCGAATCGGAACCAATATCTCTGACTCCATTTCATTCAATAAATTCAATTCTCTATTCGGCAATCTTGAAGATTTAAACTCACCAGCATAGATGACAGTTTCAGAATCAGAAATCCTTGCGTAAATTTCGTCACCTGGGTTGAAATACCAAGTGTCTTTTGATTGGATCCCTTGCGCTGCAATTGCTTCCCATTTTGTATTTTTGGGGTTTGTTGATGTTAATACTACGACAGAATGACAACCCACTTGACCGATTAAACTATAAACTAAGTTATCAAAAAAATCTGAGAATTCTTTAGAAGATGCAATTTCTTTAGTGATTTCAAATATGGCTTGGTAATTTTCGATCCGTTTTTTGGAAGCAAGATGATAAGCCATTGGTGCAGTTCCAAAATCTGATTCATCATCAAATAATACTTCCTCACCAATTGGAGCTGGATCTTCTTTTGATGGGCGTAATGGTTGTTTTGCGGCTTCTTTTTTTGCCTCGTTTTCCCATTCATCAAATAAATTCACTTCAGGGAGCGGAACATCTTTTTCTTGTAATTCATCGTGATAGTCACGCTCTACAAGGTCATCACCTAATTCTGGTTCTTTGGTAGGATTCAAATTGGGTTGAGTATTAGATTGAGTGGAATCTTTTTCCGATGTATTGTCTAAATCGGATTCTGGCAAAAAGTCATTTTCTAAATCTGGTTCCGGTTCGAGATCTGATTCCGAATCCACTGGTTCATAAGGATTCAACTCGTCATGAATCGAATCCAAATCATCCTCTAAATTGGAGAGAGGATTTTTGTCCCAGTCATCATGGCCTTCACTCAAATCACCAAAATCGGAATCTGTTAGCTCAGGAATATCACTTAAATCGAATTCTTCTTCACCGTCAGGATTTGGCAAATCACCAATCTCTGTGGCCAAGGTATCTGAAATTGCATCGTCTAACCAATCTGAGTCAGAATCTGATACAGGCACTGACTCTTTTTTAGTTTGATTTGTTGGAAGTTCAGCTTCCCGAAAATGTTCCGCTTTTTTGAGTAAAGAGGGAGATTCTTTTTTGGAACTGGTTGGATTTGATTCATGGGCTTCCGAAGTTTTTTTAATCTCTTCGGCTCGGTCGAGTAATCCCACTTTATATCTCCAATTCTTTCATCATTTTTTTGTATAACTCGAAGTATTGTGATTTCGAGAATTCTCGGATGACCTCGTCTGGCAAATTACCAAGTAAGTTATCTAGATAACCTAGAACTTTTTTACGATCTCCCACTGATAATTGATCACCACCTGCCTCAGCGAAAGCATCCGACGATTCTTTGTTTGTTTCAGGTACGGACACATCTGATTTACGAAGTTCTTCCAGTGGTGAAAGTTTACCTTCCATCGCATATTCATCAAGATCTACTTCAAATTCTTCCGAATCATCAGACGCAAGTGTCGGAGTTCGCACTTCTTCTGTTAGATCATGTGTTAAATCAAAACTATCGTCAATCGTAGAATCGGAAGTAAAATCGCCAAAATCAGCTTCCTCTTCATGTTCTACTAAATCGATGTCTTCCATTGGCTCCAAAGAAACTTCAGAGTTGGATGTTTCATCAATGGAATCTAAATTAAATTCGTTATTCGATTCTTCTTCAATTTGTTCTGAAAGTGTAAATTCCTTTTCCTCTGGCAAATTGGCGATGTCTTCTAAACCTTCTCCCGGAAGTTCTTCACCAAGGATAGCGTCCAAACTTTCAGGAGAAAGAGTTACATCTTCTTGTTCAATTTCTGCTTCTAATATATCGTTATCATCATGTTCTGTGATCGCATTATCTTCTTCTTCAGTAGCAGCAATATTTTCTAATTCTTCCATTGATAAAGCAATGGATTCGTCTTCATCTTCTTCCGCAAGTAGGTCAGATTTAGGTGTTAGGTCCTCTTCATAAGGAAGTGGTGCACGATCTAAACTATCAACCAATTCTTCTTCAGATACTTCTTCCGCTTCTGCAGCAATCGAATCTAATTCTTCTAAAGAAAGTGCAATAGGTCCTTCATCTTCTTCATCCGAAGCAGATTCAAAACCTTCCATCTCACCTTCTAATCCTTCAACAGAAGATTCGTCCGAATCTGATTCTGGTTCACCAAAATCAAATCCGAAATCTTCTCCCAAATCAGTATCTAATTCATGATGGTCTTCTTCTGAATCATTTTCTTCAATTGGATCATTTGCGATGATACTTCCTAGTTCATCAGCACTTAATGTAATGGACTCATCCTCAATTTCTTCACTGAGCAGATCAGATGACGTTTCTTCTGTTTCCTCAGGGATTAATCCATCAGAAATGTTTTCTAATTCTTCTAATGATAAAGTTAGTGGACCTTCATCTTCTTCCTCTTCGGACTCAACAGTATTTTCTGAAGAAGGCTCAAATTCGCCACCTAACAAATCAAACTCGCTATTTTCATCAGTAAAACTTGGTAGTTCTGAGTGATCATCAGTAGTGAAAAACTCTTCTTCTGATGCTAAAGTTTCTTCTAAACTTGCTTCGCCACCGGCACCAAGGATACTTCCCAATTCTTCATCAGAGAGGGTAAGATTTTCATCTTCTTTATTGTGCCCAAATAATTCTTCTTCTTCTGGATCTACTAAAGTTTTAAAACTAGATTCTTCTTCTCCACCTGGACCTAAGTCATCTTGTGGGATAAATGTTTCTTCGTTATCGTAATCTGTAAGATCAAATTGAGGTTTACCCTCTTCGTCAAATGCAAGTGTTGTATCTATTTCGGAATCGTCTAAATCCAGATCTAAATCTGAATGTTCATCGATTAACGCATGGTCTTCGTCTTGGTCTGCATCGAAAGATAATTCTCTCTCAGGTAACCCCGAATGTTCTTCTTCTGGTAATGAACCAGTGATATTTTCCAACTCTTCCAATGAAAGGGAGATTGGACCATCTTCTTCATCATCTTGCAAAGCTGATTGTTTTTTGGATGTTAAAATTCCATCTTCACCATTTAGTATGGCTTCAATTTCTTTATCGAGATCGATTAAATCATCATCAAACTCTAATTCTAGGTCTTCATCATCGATTGTTAATGGTTGTTTATTTTGAGATTTTGTAGGTTGTGAAGTTGGAGTTTCTATTTCAGATGTTTCTTCATAGTCTGAAAAATCAGCATGAATATCTTCATCATGCAAAATGGGATCTTCTTCCCCGAGTAAGTTTAAATCTGAATCTAAATCAATATCAAGTAAATCTTCGTAATCATCCGAAGAGGCTACCATATCGGAAATGGAATCATCTTCATCGTCAAAAGCGGAAATATCATCTAAGTTTGGAGCTTCAATCCCAGGTGAGACATCCAAATCATCATCACCTAAATCAAAATCATCCAAATCTAATGAAAACGAGTCCTCATCGAGTATAGGTTCGATGTTTTCTAGATCTTCGTTTTGATTCTTTTCTTGATCCGCCATTCGCCTCGATTACCGTTTTCCCAAATTTAGTACCTGGCCATCCTCTAACGGTTGTTCCAAGGTACTGTCCTCCGTTTTGATTTGCGCTCCTGGTAAAGTTCCACCAGCGATCTCAATTAAATCGTTTCCATTGGAACCTGCTTCTAATGTATAAACTCCAGGGTTCACAACTGGTCCCTCAATTTTAACACGAATCGGTGCTTCCGAATAGATTCTTTTTCGCAAATCAGGGTTTTCCTTTAAGTAATACAACCCTAGTAACAGTATTGCAAACAATACAAATCTACGGAGCCAGATTGGATTCAAAGGAAATCCCCCTCTGGTATATTTTCGGCAAGAAGGGGGGAAAAAAATTAACGTTCGTGCAGTAAAATGCGAACTTTTGCTTTCTTTAGGAGATTTTCTTTCTCTTTCGAGGTGGGGAGTGCTTCCGCTTCCTGTAAGAGTTCGATGGCGTGGTCATGGGATAAATCATCTTCAGAATCCCCACCTTCGGTGAGCACTCGGATTTGGTCATTTCTCACTTCACAAAATCCACCATCAATGGCGATTCGGAATTCTTTCCCCGATGTATGCAATTTGATAAGCCCAAAATCAAGTTGGGACACAAGTGTTGCATGGCCTGGTAAAATTCCAAAATAACCGACAGATCCAGGCAGAATCACTGATTCTGCCTTTCCTTGGTAAAGGATTTTGTCAGGAGAGATGACCGTTAGAGTCAGTTCTTTACTCATCCGAATTAACCTTTGAGTTGTTTTGCCGCTTCGATCACTTCGTCAATCGATCCGACCATGTAGAATGCTTGTTCTGGAAGAGAATCATACTTACCTTCGATGATCCCTTTGAAAGAACGGATCGTGTCTTCCAATTTCACATACTTACCAGGTCGACCTGTGAACTGTTCTGCCACGTGGAATGGTTGCGAAAGGAATTTTTCCAAACGACGAGCGCGAGCCACAAGGATTTTGTCATCCTCAGAAAGTTCATCCATACCAAGGATCGCAATGATATCTTGGAGGTCTTTGTAACGTTGTAAGATCCTTTGTACTTCGCGAGCAGTGTTGTAGTGTTCGTCTCCCACGATTTGTGGGTTCATGATCCGAGAAGTTGAATCAAGTGGATCCACGGCTGGGTAAATCCCTTTTTCAGAAATCGCACGAGAAAGAACCGTTGTTGCATCTAAGTGAGTGAAGGCAGTTGCCGGAGCCGGATCCGTTAAGTCGTCGGCAGGTACGTAGATCGCTTGCACAGAAGTAATGGAACCTCTAGTTGTGGAAGTGATTCGTTCTTGTAATCCCCCCATCTCTGTGGAAAGAGTTGGTTGGTATCCTACCGCAGAAGGCATACGACCTAAAAGCGCCGATACTTCAGAACCAGCTTGTGAAAAACGGAAGATATTATCTACGAATAGAAGGATATCAGATCCAGATTCATCACGAAAGTTTTCTGCCATTGTCAAAGCAGAAAGAGCCACACGGAGACGTGCACCTGGTGGTTCGTTCATCTGACCAAAACAAAGTACTGTTTTGTCGATGACACCAGAATCTTTCATCTCGTGCCAAAGGTCGTTTCCTTCGCGAGTCCTTTCCCCTACTCCAGCAAACACGGAGTAACCACCGTGTTGTTTTGCGATGTTGTTGATAAGCTCTTGGATGAGAACTGTTTTCCCTACCCCAGCACCACCGAATAGACCAGTTTTACCCCCTTTGATGTAGGGAGCAAGAAGGTCGATGACCTTGATCCCTGTTTCAAAGATTTCCGTTTTTGGCTTAATTTCTTCATAAGAAGGAGCATTTCTATGGATCGGCATTTTTTTAACGTCTTTAGGTAGGTCACCTAACTCGTCAATCACCTCACCTAACACATTGAAAATACGTCCAAGTGTCTTTGTTCCCACTGGAACAGAAATTGGTAAACCTGTATCAACAACTTCCAATCCTCTTTTTAATCCGTCAGTAGATTGAAGGGAGATCGCACGTACTGTGTTGTCTCCAATGTGTTGTTGCACTTCTGCCGTGATAGTAACATCTTTGCCGTTTACTTTCGATTGAATCTCTACGGCATTGTAGATTTCAGGCATATTGCCGGAATCAAAACTGATGTCCAATACCGAACCGATGATTTGTTTAATTTTACCTTTATTCATATATACTCCGAAAGACCTTTGTTAGGAGATGGCTTCCGCTCCCCCTACGATTTCTGAAATTTCCTGCGTAATTTTTGCCTGACGAACTCGGTTGTATCCGCGAGTCAGAAGTTTGATCATCTCACCAGCTGCATCGGTAGCTGCTTTCATCGCCACTCTACGTGCAATGTGTTCGGATGCCACCGACTCCAATATGATCTTCACAAACGTAGTTTTGATCACCATAGGTAGTAAGTTTTCTAAGATGGTTTTTGGATCTGGTTCGTATAAAACTTCTGGCCCTGAAGAACCTTTGGAAACTGTATCTTCCATTTGCAGTGGAAGGACAGATGTAATCTCAGGTTTCTGATTGGCTGCCGAATAATAGTGAGTGGAAATGATTTCAACAGAATCCACCGATTCGTTGGCAAAACGTTCCATAAAGTATGAAGCAAGATCATTTGCCTCTTTACTTCCTGCTTTGTCATCGATGTTGGTGTATGAAGTTACCAATTCTACTTTTGCAAATTTAAAGAAAGAGATCGCTTTTTTCCCTGCAGCATGGACTTCTACTTCCACACCTTTTGACTTCAACTCTTCGATTCGGTTTTTGACCATACGAAGTAAGTTGGAGTTAAATCCTCCGCATAACCCACGGTTTGCGGCAATAGCAAGGATAGCAACTTTACGGATTTTATCCGGCTTCCTTAAGTAAGGGCTATGGATGATCCCAGCAAGGCTAGACAAGGAAGACACTAACTCTCGTGTTAAATCAGCGTATGGTTTCGCCGCATTCACTTTGTTAGTGGCTTTTTTTGCCTTAGCCGTGGAGACCATCTCCATGGTTCGAGTGATTTTTCTCGTGTTTTTAACCGAGTTAATCCTCTTTTTTATCTCACGCGGTGTCGCCAAGATCTTTCCCCTTAGTTATTCTTTGCTAAAAAATGTTCAGCAATCGATTTGATTGTCTTTTGCAGAGCTGCTTCTTGTTTCACTTCTTTGGCAGTTCTGATTTCTTCTAGAATCTCTGGGTGTTGCTCTCTCATTGTTCTCAAAAGGAAAGCTTCAAATTCTCTTACTTTTGCAGTAGGAATTGTATCCATAAATCCTTTTGTTACAGCGAAGATGGAAATCACTTGTTCTTCCACTGGAGTTGGAGAGTTGTTTGGTTGTTTGAGAATTTCAAGGACTCGGTATCCACGATCAAGCTGTGCTTGTGTCACTGGATCAAGTTCTGTTCCCAACTGAGCAAACGCTTCCAAGTCACGAAACTGTGCTAGGTCTGACTTCAGAGTTCCTGCTACTTTTTTCATCGCTTTGATTTGTGCAGCAGATCCAACCCGAGATACAGAAATCCCGACATCCACCGCAGGGCGAAGGCCCGATGCAAATAGGTTAGACTGAAGGTAAATCTGACCATCAGTGATGGAAATTACGTTTGTAGGAATGTAAGCAGATACTTCCCCTTCCTGTGTCTCAATGATCGGAAGTGCAGTCATGGACCCACCACCAAATTTATCATCAAGTTTCGCTGCTCTTTCAAGTAGGCGAGAGTGAAGGTAGAATACGTCTCCAGGGTATGCTTCACGACCTGGTGGGCGGCGAAGAAGGAGTGACATTTGTCGGTAAGCTACGGCTTGTTTGGAAAGGTCATCATACACAACAAGTGTAGCTTTTCCTTCTTCATACATAAAGTATTCAGCCATCGTCGCACCAGAGTAAGGTGCAATGTATAACATAGGAGCCGGTTCCGATGCATTTGCCGATACGATGATCGTATACTCAAGAGCACCTTTTTCGCGTAACATTTCGATGGTGGAAGCAACAGTAGATGCTTTTTGTCCAATCGCTACGTAAACGCAGATCACACCTTTTCCTTTTTGGTTGATGATGGTGTCGATGGCGATGGAAGTTTTTCCAGTTCCACGGTCACCAATGATGAGCTCTCTTTGTCCACGTCCAATTGGGATCATCGCATCAATCGCTTTGATACCAGTTTGCATTGGTTCATGAACCGATTTTCTCATCGCAATCCCAGGAGCTGGAGACTCAACTGGTCTTGTTTTTTTTGCGTTGAGTGGTCCTTTTCCGTCGATCACTTCCCCGAGAGGGTTTAGTACTCGACCAAGAAGTTCTGGTCCCACTGGAACTTCGAAGATTTTTCCCACACGTTTTACGGAAAAACCTTCTTCAATTTTGATATAATCACCAAAAATAACAACCCCAACCGAATTTTCTTCTAAGTTGAAGGCTTGGCCTCGAACTCCGTTTTGGAATTCAACGAGCTCTCCTGACATTACGTTTGTGAGTCCGTAAACTCTTGCAATCCCGTCCCCGACTTCGAGAACAGTTCCGACCTCTTCGACTTGGAGGTCTTTTTTGAAGTTTTTAATTTCTTGTTTTAGTACCGACGTTACTTCGTCTGTTTTAATTTTCATTCAAATGCTCCGACTGGGATTTTCTTTTGGAGGAGAGCCTCTCGAGTTCCGTCAAGTTTTGCACGGATTGAGGCATCGATTAAAAAGTCGTCTAAATAAATTTTGAATCCACCGATTAGGTTAAGATCCGTATGTTCAGTGACACGAACTTCGCGTCCGAACTTGGAAGAAATTGACTTGGTGATACGATCCACTGCTTCTTTACCGAGAGAATCTTTGGAAACAATGCGAAGGGAACTACGATTTTTGAGTCGGTCCACTCCAGTTCGATAGTCTTCCAAAATATCCTTGAGGTAAAGAAATCGATTCTTACGAACCACAAGTGTTATAAAATTGGCAACGATTTCCGATGCCTTCCCTTGAACTGACTTTTCTGCAGTTCGTTCTTTCTCAGAAGGATCAACTAATGGAGAAAGGAAATAATGGCGTATTGAATCATCGGAGAAGAAAACATCAACTAACGCTGCTAATTCCTCTTCCGTTGACTCAAGTGAGTTAGCTTCTTGAGCTAACTCCAAAAGTGCCGTTGCGTAAACCTTTGAAATTTGGTTCAGACTCATTTGATTTTAAGTTTATCGAGTTTTGCGATCTCTTTTTCAACAAAGGAAGCATAGTCTTCCTTCTTCAATTGTTTCTCCAAGATCTCACTCGCGATGAGAACGGACATTTCCACAATTTGGTTTTGTAACTCGGACAAAGCTCTGCCTTTAGCAAGTTCGATTTCTCGAACAGCACTGTCTTTGATTCCTTTTACTTCATTGTGCGCTTCTTCCGTCAATCGAGTACGGAGAGCAACTGCATCTTTCTTAGCTTCATCGACAATTCTGTGTGCTTCTTCTGTTGCTTTGAAGAGTTGGTCTTTGTATTCTTTTAAAGACTTTTCTGCTTCAACACGAAGAGATTCCGCTTTGTTGATATCACCTTGGATGCCGGAAGCACGTTCTTCGAGAGCATGAAGGATCTTGTCCCATGCAAATTTTTTAAGAACGAAGACAACAACTGAGAAAGTGACCAGGGTCCAGATGACCAGACCCGGATTGACTTTCAGCAAATTGAAGCCGGAAGCCGCGAGGAGTACCAAGACTATTGTCCTTGTTCTACTTTAGTGGCACCAGCACCAATTGTTTTGTCAATTGAGCCATTGAGTTTGAGCGCGATAAGAAGAGCGATTACCACTGCGAAAAGTGCTGCACCTTCAATCATACCTGCTGCTACGTAAAGAACGAGTTGGATCTTTCCCGCTGCTTCTGGTTGGCGGCTAATGCTTTCTGCCACTGATCCACCAATTCTACCAATACCGATTCCTGCACCAAGTAATGCAAGTCCTGCTGCGAGTCCTACTGCGATGTATCCTAAACCGAATTCCATTGTTTTCGTTTCACTCCTGTGTGTTTTATAATATAAATAAAACCAATGTTAATGTCTATGCATCACAGTTCCGATGAACACGGTTGTGAGCAGTGAGAAAATGAACGCTTGTAAAAAGGCTACAAGTAGTTCTAAAAAGTAAATAAGCACTGAACTGAGTACAGATACAGGTGCAATGAGCCAACTTTCGCTCATAAAGATAAAACCAAGTAACGCAAGGATCATAACGTGTCCTGCTGTCATGTTGGCAAGTAACCTCATTGTTAACGCAAAAGAGCGAGCAATGTGAGTTACGATAAATTCCAATGCCCACATCAGTGGCCATAAAAGGAGTGGAACTCCTTTAGGAACAGCATGTGCTACGAAGGATATCCCTTGGTAGGTAAATGCAGTTCCGTAAATTGTGAGCAATGTAATGGATGCGAGTGAAAGGGTAACACTGATGTCACCAGTAGGAGTGATCCCTGACCAAATTTCTCCGAATGTATGAAGAGAATGTGGTGTGTGGTCAAATACTCCCAGTGCAACAAGTCCGTCTGATGCTGCAACAGTGAGTTCTCCCACGGATGGGATGAGACCGAACAAGTTACAGAAAAGGATAAAGAAAAACAAAGAGAAGATGTAATGGTAATAAGAATGTCCGTGGTGGTCCAGAGAGGAATCGACAACGTTTTCTTTCAGATAACTGACAAATGCTTCCACACCCGATGTGAATTTGTTATGAACTTTTTTTGGATTCTTAGAAATGAGATTCGCAGCTGGGATGAAAACAAGGAACATAAAAAAACAAGCAATCCACATCATGGTCACTCGTTTGGTGATATGTAAATCAAGACCACCTACGTAGTGGTATTTCACTCCGTCGTGATTCACAAATACATCATGGTTTTCTGCATCAAAACCAGGTTGGCCTTCTGTGACAATCGTGCCACCAAAGTTGAGAGGGAAGATCGGAGCATCACCTAAGTGGTGTGCCATCACTTCGCTGAAATCGAAGCCCTCATCAGAGCTGTGCCCTTCCGAATCGTTTGCAAAAACATTCGTAAAACTAAGGGAAAAAACTAATAAAAATGATAAAAAAAACCGATATTTAGACTTATTTTCCACTGAAATAGCTCGCAAATACAAGGAAAAGAAGGTGGACGAAATAGGCAATTAAAAATCCAGAAGTTGCCTCAAAAGGGTACCCTAAGACCTGAAACGCAGTCAAAATGCCTAAATTTAGAAAAAAGGAGAGGAATACTGTGAAAAACGGGAATCCAGTCTCTGATAAAGCAGGGATTTTACGAGGTAGGAATCGGAGTTGTAATATCGCCATTTGGATCGAAAACGATATGGCTCCACCAATATAAAAGAGAATTCGGTAGCCTTCTTCCACCAAACCCATTGTTAGTGGGAGACTTAAGATGAATAATATGAATAAATAACTGAAGTAATGCAAATGGAATCGTTTGATGTTGATTGAGTTTAGATCCATGGATTCCAGAGTGGATTGCCTGGGATAAAGGCGCAAGAAGGAATGGGAGGGGGTTTTTGGGGGATAGAATGGTATAGATCCCCGCCCAAATCGAACTGGGTGGGGTTATCCACCCGCCACCCAATGGCTTCCGTATATCATATGTTTGTTGGTTTGTATTGCAGAATTCGCCACTTCCCGTTTTTTTGTGATAGAAAGTTCATGTTTTGGTTTATAAACCAAGGTTGTTAAGGCAAAAAGAGTCTTAATTTATTCTACTGACTCACTATACCGAATCGATCATTGGCTAAATTACCTGTGAAGATTACTGAAGCAGCATTTGCACTATTAATCTTTATACCTTCCGAACCATTACTATAAAAGATATAAGCGCGACCTTGATATGAGTTATAAAACCAGCTACCAACAATTAAATCCATAAAACCATCACAATTAAAATCTCCAACTCCAGTGGGCTCACCGAAGTTACTTCCAACAGTTTCTCCAAGAATGGTTAAATTTGCAGAACTAACTGAAGTTGCCGTAATACCAGAAGCACTCCCATGAAAAATATATATCTTTCCTTGCCTAGAATTGAATTCATTTGCTCCAATCAAAGCGTCAGAATAACCATCACCATTGAAATCTCCCACTGAACCACTATAACCAAAAAAACCACCTTCACCTAGAATCAATGAATTTGCGGATGCGGCACCAACAGATACAATCCCATTGGTTGTGCCATGAAAAACATAAGCCTTACCTTGGTACGAGTTTGCACCAATGGAATTTGCTAGAATATCCATTTTTCCATCGCCATTAAAATCTCCAACTAGAACCATTCGACCGAATATATTACCATTTCCTTCGCCAGTTAAAGTCGCATTGGCAGAATTAGCGGTTCCTGAAGGTATGCCAGAAAGACCGGAACTGTGAAAGACATAAACTTGACCCTGGAAACTGTTATACCCGCTTGCACCTATAATCGCATCAGCAAATCCGTCTCCATTCATGTCTGCAGTAGAGATGGAAATTCCAAAATAAGCACTGACTCCTTGAGTTTGAACACCGGTTAATTTTGTATCTGCAGTTGCAGTTAACCGAGATGAAACACCAGAATTTCCTGAACTAAGGAAAATATATGCCTTAGATTTATTATACGCTCCTAGAATTGCATCAGAATATCCATCGCCATTAAAATCTCCCGATGCTAGAGCTGTGCCAATTGGATCACTACTATCTTCACCTGATAATACTGAATCCGCAAATATTGTGTTCGTTGATGGAATTCCTGATGTGCCTTGACTATGAAAAATATAAACTTTACCTTTACTTAAATTTGCACCAATAGCACCTATCATTGCATCTGCATATCCATCGCCATTAAAATCCCCTGTCCCGACTGTATACCCCAATAATTCATTGTTCACTGAACCGGCAATTATTGTATTTGCAGACGAGAGCGAATTTTCCGTTATTCCTGCTGATCCTGAATTATGAAAGATATATACCCTTCCTTGTTGATTATTCGAGCTATATGCGCTTACAATTACATCTGAATACCCATCACCATTGAAATCTTTATTGATTCCTTTTCTAACTGATATTGTTGAAATCGTAGAAAAATTTCCTGCGATGTCTTTACTTCGAACACTTATCGTATGTAACGAACTGTCTCTCCAAGTATTCAATCCAAATGGTAATTTGAATTTCCATGAATTTGTCCCAGTAGCGGCAACATAAACACCTGAATCAATAGAGACTTCAACTAATGATACAGATGTATCGTCAGTGGCATTTCCAACCAAAAATCCAGATTGAACAGTTCCTAAATTTCTCAAATTTTGAATGGAGACAGTCGGTGGAGTTGAATCTGGTAAAGAATAGTTTACTTTAAAAATATCGGAAAGATTACCTGCAAAATCTCGAGCAATAAAACGGTAATGATTAGGTGTTGTCAATGTTCCAATATATAAACTACCGTTAACGATACTTCCAGAGACATCAAAAGCAGGATCGGTTCCATCAGTAGTATATGCGATTTTTTGACATCCTGACAAAGAATCGGAACAAATTGCAGTGACTGTTTGTGGAGTAGAATAGACTCCACCTGCCGGTGTAACCGTCAATGTTGGATTCATACTATCCACTAATATAGTAGCGGATGATGTTCCAATGTTTCCGATTAAATTTGCTACACATATATTTATCTTTCTATTTCCATCTAATAATTGGGTACCTGAGTTTACGACACTATTAACAGCAATTCCGTTCGTAGCAATCCCACTAACATTTGTTCCGGTTGCCAAAACACTTGCATTACAGTCAGCTCCAATAACAATCTTATAATTCCCATCTTTATTGGATTGCCAATTGACTTGTGGATTAATATTACCAGAAATTACAGTGCCAGGAAGAACTGAATTGATGGTTACTGAAGGCAGAACGGAATCAACTGAATACGTATTTGAATAAATTTGAGAAACATTTCCAGCATGATCGCATGATCTATAATTTATCAAAGTCACGTTACTATCTTGCGTCAAGATAGGTGTCGTAAATAAATTTCCGTTTGTAATTGAACAAGAGGAAGAAAATGACGGTGTAGTGCCATTTGTCGTATAGGCAATCGCAGAACATCCAGCCCCACCTGTATCGCTGCAAGTTAACGATACATTCTGTGGCGTGCCATAATTCCCACCCTCTGGATTTATCGAAACCGTCGGAATTGAATCATCCCTTGTAAACGTTTGAACAATAGCGCTAGTTATACTTGAGCTAACAACACAAATTCGAAACGTATTTGACCCGAGACTTAGGTCTGTTGCAGCAACAACTGGGCCAAATGTGTTATGTACTTCACTAGATACTGTTCCTGATGAAACGATTGTACCTGATGTACAATTATTTCCTCCTTTTCGTATTGTATAATTACCGGATTTAGAAGATTTCCAAATAAACTGTGTCGAATTGATCGCACCATTATTTGCACTGACGACACTAGCGCCAGAAGAAATAACCAATATTTGAGATCCAGTCGAAAGAACATAAGGGTCTTCGCTATTTGGAACTCCGTCTCCATCAAAATCCTCATTCGGAAAAGCCACACTGATAGGGTCATAACCAAGAATAGAAACTAATTTAATCAGAAATGGACCAAGCGTAGCTACCTCCGATCGGAAATACTCTGCAGGATTTGCAAATCCATGAATTGCAAAATCGTTTAACTCCAATATTACGTTATTTGCAATATTTAGAACGGGAACAGGATTCGAAATAATCCCGTTGTTTACTAGCCAAACTTGTATATTCAATCCCATACCAAAAGAAAAATGTTTAACTTCGGATACTAGTTTGTTTTGCGATAAATCAATGGAAATAGTTTTGGTTTTTTCTAGAGTGGAATCATTATTAATATAGTAAAAAGCTGTGCTTTTTTCTTCAAAACCGCCTTCCTTCATTTCTCCTTGCTGATAAAATAGAGTTAGAATAGCCGGTTTCAAAAAAACCAAACCTTCAGGCTCAAATTTTAATACATTTGTTTTTTTTCCAAATCCATCTGAGACATTTCCCGATGGGGCTGCATCCTTTGTAATAGTGATTTGCTTTGATTCAGTAAGTGCTCCAGGGGGAATTTCGAGAACAAAACTCCCATCAGAGGATCTGACACTTCCACCGGAGGATCCGACTATGGCTGTAGTTGAATTACCAAATGTTGAAGAATTCGAAAGTAAAGCCAAAAGGGAGTAGTTTAAGCTACTACTTGATTTTTTGAGTTCATTTAAATCTAGAAAAGCAATACAGTTCGTAAGTAAGAGAAATGCACATAGGGAAACTTTTCGCATAAACAATGATTAACCTTTGTTTGTTAAATATTTTCAATTTTGACCATTTAAAAACAAAACAAAGATTTGGTGCAAGTTAATTACAAATGTTAGAAATTGATCACTATAACTTGGACCGGGATGGATAATTACTCGAAAATTTTAGGTATTCGCCCATATACGTGAAAGCCCGTACTTTGTATTCAGATAAAAAAACAATTTCTGAACATCTGCTTCTGTAAGATCTGTGTTGAAATAAAGGACTTCTACAATATCTGCATCAAGATTTCCATTGCCTAAATAAAGTGTATTAGGACTAGCACCGCCAGAATAATCATACGAGATAGATACTTGGTTTTTTAAACTTCCATTCCAATATTCGCGAGCGGAAGTCACTAACACTTGCACTGAATCTATCGCAAGAAATTCATTTTTTAGAATTGGTAAAGCTGATATGTTGGAGCAACTTGAGCCATTTCGACAGACAAGATATGTAGAAATTGGATGATCTATAGATATCTCTCTTCCTTGGCTACCATCTAGATTTAATAAAGTAATTCCACCTGGAATTGTATTTACCAATCTTAGGACAAAAAAAAACGCTTCCGCTATTCGTAACATACAAGCCTACTCCCCCAGATAAATCCATTCGAGATACTGTTGAACTCCTGAACGCTGCAATAGGATAACGATTGACTTGGTTCACTCGAAACACTGGCCTTTGAGTCGGAGTTCCTTGCGAAATATGATTCCCATATCCACTCACATCCGACCAGGAAGCAATTGGATCTCCATCATTTAATGCTAGTTGGTCTGCCTTAAACCACAAACGAAGCGAACCTGAACCCAAAATTCGAGGTGCAATCATTTGAACCGTATATTCGTTTGTGCTGCCATCAACACCGGTCACAATATATTTAAAAGGAGCCGTAAAAGGATTGGAAGTGATGCCACTAATTTGTTCAATCCCATTCACTGTTACAAAAACACCGTTAGTTTTGAAATTAGCAATCTATGAAGATATAGAAACTATAGATTCCGATGTGATGACAATTTTGTTTTCTGTTATGATTCAATTAACGCCGAGACTCGGAATCGAATACTCAAGAATCTCTTTTTTAACTGATGGAACATAGATCTTACCGTAATTAGCATTGACATCCGAAGTTGCCCATTTTAATAGCAACGTGTCTATAAATTTTTGACCATTGGGATCGCATGGATTTTCTGAAAATGAATTTTTACAGGAAATTATAAAGATAAAGAAGAAAAAGCAAAGTAACAAAATTAGTCTCAACATATGTAATGAACCTTCGCTTTCTCAGGTAAGAATGAAAATGAACCTAAACGATGTTAGACCCTTTTTTTGAATCCATCAAACGTCAAGAAAAAAGTTTAAAATTATGTTCAGAAAATTAGTTTTCTTTTAGGTTTGTCCAAGTTCATCTAAAATTTTTTTTAATTGGATTGCTTGGTTTTCTTCAATTCCAGACAAACAAAAAATCTGTTCCGGTATAGCCTTTGCTTTTTCACGTATATTTCTTCCACCTTTCGTTAGTGACACAAGCACAACTCGTTCATCTTCAGAACTTCTCTTACGTTCTACAAATCCACTTTGCTCTAATCTCTTTAATAAAGGAGTTAACGTTCCAGAGTCCAACTGCAGACGTTCCCCTAGTCCACTCACAGTAATTCTTTCTTCTTCCCAAAGTACCAACATAACAAGATATTGGGGATAAGTAAGCCCCACCGCCGCAAGAAGTGGGCGGTAGATCTTCATCAAACGATGCATTGAAGAATATAAAGAAAAACAAATTTGGTTCTTCAAAAGAAGAACCTCATCTGGGGGATTCTTAACCTTGGACAAGTTTTTCGATATCCTTTTCGATTGCTTCAGGTTTTGTGATGGGGGCGTAACGTTTTACAACGTTTCCATTTTTATCAATGAGAAATTTTGTGAAGTTCCATTTGATATCAAGTGAACCAAAGATGCCTGGTGCACTTTTTTTTAAGTGAGTATAAAGCGGATCTGTATTTGGACCGTTTACTTCAAGTTTAGAAAAAATTGGAAATGTCGTGGAAAAAGTTTTTTCACAAAACAATTTTATATCCGCATCGGAACCGGGTTCTTGTTCACCGAATTGGTTACAAGGGAAAGCTAGAATTTCCAATCCTTTGCCTTTCCAGCGCTCATATGTTTCTTGCAATCCTTTATACTGAGGAGTGAAACCACACTGGCTAGCAGTGTTCACTATCAATAATACCTTATCTTTAAATTGTTCCATCGGTATCTCTTCAGACCCGCGTTTCACTTTAATTTTGTAAAAATCTTCGGCCATTTTTTGCTCCCTTGTTATCATTTAGATTGTGCACAATTTAATTTTGTTCAATCTTTTTATTGCTTCCTCCTGATAAAAAGATCACAGGTATCTGGAAAAGTTGCGAATATTTTTACCCCGCCCTGATATGGGTGGGGAACTAGACCCGCCTCCCAATGCATACCGAATACCATAAACCAATCCATCTGACAAATCCCAATGTAGATTCCTCAATTTTTCTTAAAAAAAGTTCATATTTGTACGATTTTTACTCGCTTTCAAACTGTACCCATTCCTAATAATACGAATTTTATTTCGGAAATCGAATCTAGTTACTTTGGAGTAAACTATGAATATACAATTGGTCTTGAGACCTGTTTTGTTTTGTTTCTTGATCCTTTTACCAAACATTCTTTTGGCAGAGGGAGAGACAGGGACAGTCAATCCAATCGACAAATCAGATACAACGTGGATGTTAGTTTCATCTGCTTTAGTTTTTTTTATGATCCCGGGTCTTTCCTTATTTTATGGAGGGATTGTTCGTTCCAAAAATGTATTATCCACAATGATGCATAGTTTTGTTGCAATCATAGTCATGACCTTACAATGGACAATTTTTGGTTATAGCTTAGCGTTTTCTGGAGAAAATCCTTATATTGGGAATTTTGATTTAGCTTTCTTAGATGGAATCGATATAAATTCCACAAAGGGTTCAATTCCAACATACGTCCACTTTTTATTCCAAGGTATGTTTGCTCTCATTACTCCTGCACTGATTTCTGGCGCAATTGCCGAAAGAATTAAACTTTCAGCATACATTGTATTCATTCTCGTCTGGTCTACGTTAGTTTATGATCCAGTGGCACATTGGGTATGGGCAGATTCTGGTTGGTTATTCAAAATGAATGCGTTAGATTTTGCTGGAGGTACTGTGGTTCACTTAATCTCAGGGATCGCAGGACTTTCTGCTGCAATTGTGATCGGCAAAAGAAAAGGTGATCCTGGTCTCTTAACACACCCAAATAACATGACTTATACGTTACTTGGATCTGGTTTATTATGGTTTGGATGGTTTGGTTTTAATGCTGGCTCAGGACTTGCAGTTAATGGTCTTGCAGCAAGAGCATTTCTTGTCACCTTAGTTGCACCTGCTGCCGCATGTGCAAGTTGGTTACTCATCGAATGGTATCATACAAACAAAGCGACAGCCCTAGGTGCGGCTTCTGGAATTGTTGCGGGACTTGTAGTGATCACACCAGCTTCTGGTTTTGTGGGTATCAAAGGTGCATTGATTATGGGATTACTTGTTTCACCATTATGTTATTTAGCAATTCTTCTAAAAGGAAAATTGAAATATGATGATACCTTAGATGCTTTCGGTATACACGGTGCAGGTGGTGCTTTTGGCGCAATTTTAACTGGAATTTTCGCATTAGAATTAGCAGAAGGAATGACATTTGAAAGTCAAATGATGGCACAAATCATTAGTGTCGTTGCAACAGGATTTTATTCCTTTGTTGCTTCATATTTAATTGCATTCGTAATTGAAAAAACAATTGGTTTTAGAATTGAAGAAGACAAAGAAATCACTGGACTTGACCAAGAGATACATGGTGAAAAAGGATATGATATAAGGTAAAATATATGAAATTAGTAATTGCAATCATCCAACCTCATAAACTAGAAGAAGTTAAAAACGAGTTAACAAAAAACGAAATCTATCGCCTAACAGTTAGCGATGTACAAGGTTATGGCCAACAAAAAGGGAAAACGGAAGTTTTTCGAGGTCATGAATACCAAGTGAATTTACTTAGAAAAGTTCGATTGGAAATTGCTGTGAATGATGAATTTGTCAAACCCACAGTTGATGCCATTTTGAAAGCAGCAAAAACTGGACCTGAAGGTAAAATCGGCGATGGAAAAATCTTCGTAATGCCTTTGGAAGAAGTGATCCGAATCCGTAGTGGAGAGAGAGGGAACAAAGCCATCTAATCCTATAAATAAACTCCCATAGAATCAAATTAATTGCTATGGGAGTTTTAAATTACACCTTCACCAAATCCAAAATATATTCTTGGTTTGATTTTCCACCAGGAACAAAAGGATACACCCCCCAATTAGAAGGAATTTGAATTTCCACAAAAGCAGGCCCTTCTGATTGGAAAAAAGTTTCCAAAATTTCGGTGTTTTGTTCATACTCCCACAATGTGTAGGGGATACCAAATGCTTCACATAACACTGAAAAATTGGGATGAAAATGGAACTGTGAGCCAGAATACACATTCCCATAAAACAAATCCTGCTGTTGTTTGACCAATCCCAAATGCATATTATTCATTAATATAATTTTCACATTTAAGTTTTGTTCTCTAAGTGAGGCTAGTTCTTGTAAGTTCATCATAATAGAACCATCACCAGTAAAGCAATATACTGGTGTTTTTGGATTTGCCAAAGAAACACCAATTGAAGTGGGTAATCCAAAACCCATTGTCCCTTGCCCACCCGATGTGATCCATTGCGAAGGATTTGAAAATGGGTAATACTGTGCAACCCACATTTGATGTTGACCTACATCCGTAAGGATATAATGATCTTGTTTCGAAATGGAAGAAGCTAAGGAAAGAATCAAATCTTTTGCAGGATGGATCTCAGGAATTTGTTTCCACCTTTCGATCTGAGCGAAAGAACCTTCATTCTTTAAATCTTTTTTTACCGTTTTGTCGACAAATCGTTCCTCAAGTAAATAAGGTAGTACTTCAGCAATGTCTTTTTGAATACTCAAATTGGGTTGTTTGATTTTCCCTATTTCATTTGCTGCAATATCAATGTGAATGATTTTAGCCTTAGGACAAAACGTATCCTTATTTCCAATAGCACGATCATCAAAACGAACTCCTATTGCTATCAATAAATCACAAACACCAAGTGCCTCATTTGCCGCAATGGTACCATGCATTCCCATCATACCCAAATTCATTGGATCATTTTTTTCAAATATACCCAATCCCATTAGAGTCGTAACAGCTGGGATTTCATATCGTTTCACAAATTCACGTAACTGTTTATATTCTTTTTTGGCACCACCTCCAACGTATAACAGAGGGAATTCGGCGTTGGCTAAATAATCAGCAAATTCGATACAAAAATTTTCAATGGTTTGGGTATGAAAATTGTTTTGATTTGGATTCCAAAGATTTTCCAATCTTTGAGAATTATTGAATACCCTATTCCCAATGGATAACTCTGGAATGGAAATTGGTTTTGTTTGAATGTCTTTGGGTAAATCAATCCAAACTGGACCTTTTTTGCCTTCGAAAGCAAGTGAATAGGCTTCGTTTAGTACCAAAGGTATTTGATTAGGGTCTTCAATAGAATACACCTTTTTTACGATCGTCGATACGATGGATTCAGTATCCAATTCCTGGAATGCATGTGTCCCTTTTAACGAAAGTGGAACTTGTCCTGAAAAAATTAGTATTGGTATAGAATCTCTTTCTGCATCTGCGATAGCAGTGATCAGATTGGCGACGCCAGGCCCTGAAGAAACAAAAACAACTCCAATGTTTTCAGTACTCCGTGCAATTCCTTGGGCTATGAATCCAGCACCTTGTTCATGTCTGGCAAGGATGTGTTTGATCTTCGATGCCGCCAAACACTCATATAACGGTAGTATGGTTCCACCTGGTACTCCCGCAATACATTGAATGCCTTTCGATTCTAAAAATTGAATGATACATTGACTAACTGTGATTTCTTTCGACATACTCTGTCTCCTCTAGTGGTTTCCCCGTCGACTGATGCTTTCTGTCGACCGAGGAAACGAGTGAGAATTATGACAGAAAGCTACGTATGTAAGTGGAGACGACGACTAGGACGACAGTCATGAGAACATAAGAAGACATACCCAATATTAGGTTGGAGTTATTTCCAAACGGGATTGAAGTCGTCTTATTGTTCATGGTCAGTTTCTTTTATTTTGTAAGGCGTTGATTTGTCAAGAATTTATTTGGAACTAAATGATCATTCGTTCTCTTTGGCACGTTTGATAAGAGAATAAAATGCAAAGATGAAACCCAAAAAAAATCCTACGAGTAACCAAAGTGGTTCTGATTTTAAGTAATCATCCAAATAATAACCACCTACAACAAAAAGAGTGATCGATGATACAAATTCAAATCCAGCACCCGCCATTGCCATAGGTGATTTATCCCCCTTCTTCGGGGAAGGATTATTCTCACTCATTTGTCACTGCAAAATTCGACCAATGCGATCAAATCGAACACTTAATCTCCAAAGGCGGTATCTAAGTGTTCTTTCAATCCAACCAAAGCGAGACTCTTCGCCAATATAACGAGAATTATGTGAAGAAAAAACTTCGGAGTAATGACAACGTCGATCAAGCGCTTCACCTTCGTATCGATCTGCGACTTCGGGACCTTTCTCTGCTAATTCTTGACCATCCTTGTATTCGCAGGTGGAATCTTTCCAGTCGATTGAAAAATAAATAACAAGTGCTTTGCCAAGGATGTCCTCTCGTTTCACAAATCCCCATGCTCGTGAATCATGAGAATCATCACGGTTATCCCCCATGACCATGTACTGACCTTCTGGGATTTCACAACCATGTAAAAAATCACAGTATTCAAAGATATGCGCTCTTCGGTCGTCTTCAAATCCTTCTAAGATATAGTGCTCAAATCCAGGTTTGACTTCACGAAACAGGGCTCTTTGTGTTGCTTCTAAATTGTCCAAATCGGAAAGTTCTTTGCCAATGGGAACTTCTTTCGGTTCATACGATTTGAAATCGACACTTCCCTTTTCTTTGTATTCGACCAGTGCAAAATGTACCCTACCTCGATCTGTTGTTTCAATAAATTTCCGAGTGATCCGAATTGTATCTCCAGGTAAACCCACGACTCGTTTGACAAATCGTTTGGCAAAAATTCCAGAACGAGATTCTTCTTGTCCAAGTGCAGTGGCAGGTGGGATAAACGTGACGATATCACCTCGTTTTGGGTCATCGATACGAAAGAGTTCTTTTTCTGTGAAAGGCATGCGAAAGGAATACCGCATTTTATTCACGAATAAAAAGTCCCCAATTTTTAAGGTAGGGATCATAGAACCTGAAGGGATATTATTTGCATCGAGTATGGAAGATTTGAAAGCAAATACAAGAACAACGATGATTCCAAATGAAATCCCTGAGGCGGCTGCCCCTTCTTTTTCAGGTTCTTTGGATTCTGGTTTTGGTTTAGATTTGAAGATGGAGGAAAATAATCCCATAGTTCGAACCTAAGGAATTCGAAATTTCTGTCAAGAAAGGGGGAAAAAAAGCGCAAAAGACTTGTACTATTTTCGGGAATCGACGATACCATACATGGAGATCTTCTGCTTATGGAAACATCAATCCGTGGATTACGAAAAACCTTACTTGAGATGAAGGAAAACTATTCTTTTGTCTGTGTAAAAACGGGAACTGAAACAGAAGATATGGGCGAAGAAGAAATCGCTCTCCTAAAAACCATCACATCAGGGATATTACCACTCTACGTTAAAATAGGTGGACCTGAGGCACGAAATGATATGCGGATTTGCCAAAGGATTGGTGTGTCTGGGATCTCTGCCCCTATGGTGGAATCCGAATATGCCTTAAAAAACTTTATCCAAACCTTAAAAAACCTGCTAACACCCTCTGAATTTGAATCCTACAATAAATCGATCAATATGGAAACTATCACAGGTTACCGGAATTTAATGGATATATTTGATTCCCCTTCTTTTCAGGAGCTTCAGCAAGTAACTGCTGCTAGATCAGACTTAAGTGCTTCTATGGATAAAAAACCAGATGACAAAGAAGTGACAAGAGTATCCAAAAAAATCATTTCAGAAGCGAAAAGCAGAGGGAAAAAAACATCTGTTGGTGGAACCATCACCAAATCAAATTTTGAACTCATTGCAAGTGAAATCCAGCCAGACTTTATCAATTCTAGACATATTATGGTTGATACAAACCTAGCTATGAAAATTGGGGCGGCCGATATCGCAGAATGTATGTTAGTCTTTGAAATGGACTTATTCGAATTTTTCTCTAAAACATTCCCTGAAAAAGGATACTACTACCGAAACCGAGTGGAAATCAATAGAGAACGGATCGGCGAAAGAAAGGTATTGTATTTCATTCGATAAGTGGTTTATTTATTTTTTCTTTTTAGTTTAGTTACTTCCCTTCTTTTTGTTTCTCCTAAAACCATTCATGCCCCCTTGCAAAAGGGGGTATCTCTTTTTTTCCTTGCACTCTGCATTTATACTGTTTGGAAAAAAAAATATTCAACATTTAAGTCTGATCAAAATCATCAATTCCATAAAATTCCATTTACGATTCAAAACCAAAAAAAAATTCTCCCATACTTAGTTGGGATTAGTGGAACCTGTTTTGTTTTGGCAAGTACATTCCACGCATACCAACTAACCAATTTTTTAGCTGGTTCTTTTTTATTCCATGATGCCGATTATATTGGGATCTCCGATATTTTACTTTCGGTTTGGGAAGGGAAAGGCTTTGAGAGTCATTATTATAACGAAAAATTTAACGGGAGTTATCTGAGACATCATTTTGCGCCTGGGATGTTTTTCCTTTCTCCTTTTGTTGGCATTGTTCCCAACCGTTACGGGCTTGCCGTGGGGGTATTTTTTTTCTACCAGCTTGCAACAATTTTGTGGCTTTATTGGGTATATCGTTTACAACAAAAAAACAACGAAAATCTTTCTTTAAAGTTTTTGTTACTTTGGGTAATCCTTACCAACCAATTGTATTTGTACCGGATAGGATCGAGTTTCCATTTTGAAATTCTAGTTGTGGTCATTGGGTTTTTCTTTTTTTTCCAATGGGAACATCTCAAATCAATGGCAACAAGTGAAACGAAAACACAAATTAAGACAAAGTATTTCAGATTTTGTTTTTTAGGATTAAGCCTTCTATTTTTTCTTTCACAAAAAGAAGACGTTGGGATTTACTTACTCCTTTTTTTGTTACCGCGATTTTTTCTTGAATGTTATGACTTATTCGTTGGAAAAAAAATCCAAACTTGGAAGGATCTAATTTCCTTTCAGAAACAACCTACTTTTAGTATACAGATAGTAATAATAGGAATCACTTCCCTATATTTGGTGTATGTATTTTTCCTTTATCCTTATTTAATTCAATCCAACTCTCATTTCGTTTGGTCTAAAATCCTAACACAAAACTACCACTCTTCTTTCAAACAAGTAACAAGTGTTACCAAATCAGTGCAAATTTTTTTAGAAATCATTGTGAGTGGAGGCATTGGAATTCTACAATTGGTCCCAGAGTCTTTCGGAATGGGTTTTATATACCTTACACATTTTTTTTCATTAAGACCTTGGCACCATGAAGTGTATTCGTATTATAGTTATTCAATTGTACCCTTTTTATTCTATTCTGGAATCCTTTGGTTAAAGTCAGAAAAACAAATTTCACTTCCCATTGTGTTTTTGTTTTTGTCTTGTTTGTTTTGGAAAAATGCAATGGACCAGCACTTCCCACTTGAAACAGAATCGAAAAAGTTTTGGTATGACCAATCGATACAATCGGAAGTTGTAGAAGATTTACCGAAGGTCAATGCGATTTTAATTTCTGATTCTAACACAAACCAAAAAAAAGTTCCAAAAAAAGAACCAATAGTTTTCTCCCAATACAATCTTTCCTTCTTTATCACTGAGAAAACAAAACTATATCCCCTCGAACATTTACAGAACCAAATTGAAATCTGTAGAGAAACAAATGTCTGTTATGTAGTGATCGCTCCCAAGTTCACTGATGAGAAACTTTGGCCGAAAAAAAGAATTTTTGAATTATTTGAAGGACCAAAAATTTTGCCTCAAAATAAGATTTTGCAAGGCAAACAAGTTGAAGTTTGGAAACTGAATTGAAAAGTATTCGTCGATAACACGAAGTGAAGTGAGGATGATTACAATAAGACTTGTTTATTCTACGATATGAAAGACTTCATATCCGTTCTCTCTTTTTTCTATGCGAATTTGACCTTCTAACACAAGTTTTTGGATGATACTATATACAAGTCCAAGTGCCGTCGGAAGATGTCCTCCATTGTGGACTTTTTTCCCAATCGCTGCTTCCATTAATACTTTTAAGTCGGATTCCCCTTCCCGAAGCCTTCGAAGAACACCTTTTTCCAAAATACTAAGAGTTTTTTTCACTAGAGTGATTGTTTTTTTTGGGTCTTCAATCTCACTCCCATGAGCGGGTAACATCCGTTTGATGGGTTCTTCCAATAATTTAGAAAGTGTAAAATAATAATCTCCTAAATTCCCATCCATCTCTGAATAAATAGCAGTGAGATTGGCAATGATCAAATCTCCTGAAAAGTAAACCCCAGTTGAAGGGTCAACAGGTGTAATGTGGTATAAATTATGGCCAGGAGTATACAGAAATCGAAAAAGTCTCCCACCTAACTCCAAACTGTCGTTGTGATCAATGGCTACATCAATTCGTAAAACCGGATCTCCTTTTTTGGTTTCCCCAAATTTACTAAAAAATTGGCGCCAACCCTTGCGAGATTCTGTTAGAATTCGATCCAGTTCTTTTTTGTCTCCAAAAGCTTTGTGATACAAATCTTCTGTTGCTTCTTCGAAGAGTAACATAGACTCTAAATAGTTCCCCACCCCATCCGCCATTGCCCTGTAACCATAATATGTTACATTTTTTGCATAAGATTTGAGAACAAGTGCCGATGAGATATGGTCGAGATGGTTGTGCGTATAAATGATATGGCGAATGTCATTCAAAGAGAATCCCTTTGTTTTAAGGGATGCTTGTAACATTGGGATCGATTCAATATAACCTGAATCGATAAGTGTTAGACCATCATTTCCAACATACAAATAGATGTTATTTGGAGCATAGAAAGGTTGTGGTAGTATTATTTTAAAGACACCATCCCCGATGTCTTCCATCGGAGGAATTCGTTTGGGGATGGTAACCTTCAAAGTTTCACCTTATGGTTGTTTTTTGATGATCAATCTTCTTTCGATTTCGAAGATTTTCTCAGGGATTTTTTCTTTTCCTAGTTTCTTTTTGTCGTTCTCTTTAAGAAAAAGATCTGCACCAAATTTGTCCAATGCATCATTGGCTTTGATGTTTTTGAGTCCAATGAACTGAATTTGAACTTCACCAGCAGGGATCCCGTATTCTGTTCCTTTGTCTTCTGTTGTGAGGATACGAGAAATACAAGTTACAGTATCACCAGAGAATGCAGGTTGAGTATGATAACCTTCTGTGAAACCTAATTCCCAAATTGCGTTTTCGGAAATATCACGAGATGCCATCCCAGCTAACCAACCAAATACGAGCCCACCATATACTACTGGTTCTCCACCCATTGGGCCAGAGATTCCTGCAGAATACAATTTGTCATAATGAAGAGGGTGGGTGTTTCCAACTCGGTAGGTCCATTGGTAGTGTTCATCTGTGATGGTTCGTCCATTTTGGTGAACATAAATTTGACCTGGTTTGAAGTTTTCAAAATAGGTGTGACCCCAAGTGACATCTTTCATTTCAGTTGGGAATTTTAAATTCGGTAGTTTGAGTTCTGGAGTTTTTGATTCAGGGAAATATGCAGTTGCATCACCTGGTTTTGGATTTCCTTTAGGTTTCCCATTGGATTGGTAAATCATGATTTTACGTTCGTATTGTAAAACCACTTCGTTCTTTTGGTTGAGACAAAGTGTTCTTACGCTAACGATTCCTGGTTTGTCAGGTCCCTTATCATCAACAGCCAAAATTTTGGTACGAGAAGATAATGTGTCTCCAGGATACACCGGCATTAAAAATTGTGCGTTGTAATAACCAAGGTTGGCAAGCGCCTTTTCACTGTTATTCTGAACACCAATGGAAAGTGCTAAATTGAAAACCATGAGTGGGTGAACTAGTAAGTCAGAAAAACCGTGTGCTTTTGCATATTCACTAGAAAGATACAGAGGATTGGCATCCATAAACACTGTGGCAAATTCTTGGGCAAAACTTCTGTCGACTGTGAATTGGCGTGGGTGAACATAAATGTCACCAACATTGAATTCTTCGAGGTATCGTCCGTAAATGTTCTTTTTAATATCAGAGAGAGAGGCAGGAGTATTGGGAGATAACTCACCAAAGGGGGACATTGCTTTTTGAACCATGGGAATTCCTTTTTCGAATGGGATAGGACTAATTTTCCAAGCGAGGTCCTACGGAAAACGATTTTTCCAGCTCATCCGGTGGCTCGTTTGGCGTATTCCTCCTTCCATGCACTATGCCAATGATACCATTCTTCGCGGACAGCGCGGTATTTTGCCAAATCACTTCGCACTTCAAGCATAAGAGATTCTAATTCTTCCACACGACGAAAGAGTCGTAGGGTCAAAGCTTCCCATTCTTCCTGATTCTCTGCCATCCATGGCTCCATAAATTATCTATCGGCCGATCGTTTCCGTAAAATGTTGCTTTTTTAGTCTTGTGTAGGTTCGATTCATGGATCATGAGCTTTGTTTTTCCGACTGAAGATTCCATTCTCCCAAAGTACCGCATCTCTCCCATCCACCAAAAAAAATACCTTCTTGGTGGCGAAATTTTGGAATGGAATGGGGAAACACAATCTGTCAAATCACCCATCTTTCTCAATCGAAATGGAAAATTGGAACAGGTGGTCCTAGGTTCATACCCTAGTTTTGATGAAACACAAAGTCTTCGAGCCTTAGAGGCAGCAGTTAAAGCATACAACCACGGAACAGGCGTTTGGCCCACTTCTACACCTTTGGAAAGGATCACAGCGGTGAATCGCTTCATTCAACTGATGAAGGAAAAAAGAAACCAAATCATTTTACTCTTAATGTGGGAAATTGGAAAAACAGAAAAAGATGCCACAAAAGAATTTGATCGTACGATAGAATACTTAGAAGACACTGTCGAATCACTACTCGAACTTGAATCCAATTCATCAAAGTATATTGCTGAAAGTGGTCTCCTTGCCCAAATCAAACGTTCCCCTTATGGAGTTGTTTTATGTATGGGACCATTTAACTACCCATTAAACGAAACTTTTTGCACTCTGATTCCAGCCATTCTAATGGGAAATACCGTTGTCTTCAAACCTGCCAAATATGGAGTTCTACTTTTAGAACCCCTTCTTGATTGTTTTAAAGAAGCTTTCCCTCCTGGTGTCATCAACACCGTATATGGTGATGGAGCTAAAGTCATCTCACCGATCATGGAATCAGGAAAAATTGATGTGTTTGCTTTTATTGGTTCCAGTCAAACAGCCAATCTCATTACAAAAAAACATCCAAAGCTAAACCGCCTAAGGTCTGTTTTGGGATTGAATGCAAAAAATCCAGCCATTGTACTTCCTGACACAGACCTAAAAACAATGGTTCCTGAAATTGTCTCTGGATCGTTGTCATATAATGGACAAAGGTGTACCGCACTTAAAATTCTTTTTGTCCATAAAGATATTGTTGATGAATTCACCAAATTGTATTTAGAAGAATTTTCCAAATGGAAAGCGGGGATGCCTTGGGAACCAGGTGTTCAATTCACACCTCTCCCTGAAGAAGGGAAAACCAAATGGCTCAAAGAACTTTTGGATGATGCAATCAAACATGGTGCAAAGGTTTTAAACCCAGGTGGTGGTGAAATCACTGAATCATTTATGACACCTGCAATCCTTTCTCCTGTCTCACCTAACGCACGTCTGTATCATGAAGAACAGTTTGGACCTTTAGTTCCGATTGTTCCTTACTCTTCCATCGAAGAACCATTGGAATACATTATAAAGTCCAATATGGGACAACAAGCCAGTGTCTTTGGTGAAGATCCAAAAATCGTTGGCAAACTCATTGATACCCTTGTGAACCAAGTGGCTCGTGTGAATTGGAATGCACAGTGCCAACGTGGGCCCGATGTGTTTCCATTTTCAGGAAGAAAAGATTCTGCAGATGGAACTCTTTCTGTATCCGATGCCCTCCGAGTGTTTTCCTTACGGACGGTTGTCAGTTTCAAAGACACAGAAAAGGGACGTAATCTTCTCGGAGAAGTACTGAAGACAAAGAGTTCTCGTTATCTTTCCGAAGAATTTAACTTGTAAGTCCCTCAGTTTTCTCCGATCCTTGAGAAAGGGGTTTCCCTAATTTGTTGTATAGATCAGGGAGGGCAAGATGCGCTGGAGTCGATTATTCTCAATTGTTTTCACTCTCAGTTTGTTTTCCTGTAATCCTGTGAAACCCAATGATGCGTTTTTATTTACTCTCATCAACGGGTTAAATCCTTCAACAACCTTGACCAATGCGTTTATCATTGGACCCTCTTCCAAGATTAATGTGACAAGTGCTAGTGTATTATTAACATATGGGACGTCACAAACATTTGGAATTTCTTTAGGAGTAGTGCCAACATCTAATGTTACAATCAATTTTGTCTTTGATACAAGTAAACTATCTGTTGATGGAAATGTCACAACACCTCTTACAGCTCACCTAACGTTTACACCGGCAAATTATAACACTCCTCAAACAATAACACTGGCTTCCCTTGCAACAACACCGACTACTTCAAACTTAAATGTTTCATCATCTAGTCTTGACACTAACTTTAATAATATAACTGGCTCAATTTCGATAAGACACCGAGTAATGTTTTATACTGGTAGTGCCTTTTTGTTTAGGGAAGATGAGGTTATTACATCATTGACGACTTATGGCGGTTTCCCATATAACTCCTGCTCTGTAAACCCAGCTTTACCAAGCGGACTTAGTTTACATCCGACTACATGTGTAATCTCTGGAACTCCCACTGATTCACAATCTAGTGCCAATTACACTGTTACAGCAACTGATGGTACGAACACCGATACAGAAACCATTTCAATTCAAATTCAAACCACAGTTTACAAAGTGTTCGTAACTGCCTCCACATACAATGGAAACTTACAAGGCGCAGCAGCTAATGGACCTGCGGGAGCAGATGCAAAATGTAATGCAGATGCCAATAAACCAGCAACAGGTACGTTTAAAGCGATGTTGACAGATTTTAATCAATTGAGGCGAGCATGCGATGGTACTGCAAATTGTACCAATATTGCAGAAAATACTGACTGGGTTTTCCAAGTTGGTAGAAATTATATTAGGGCAAGTGATTCTGCATTCTTATTTTCACCGAATTCAGCAGGCATTTTACCAGCAAGTACGAATACCTTCTCAAACCCATATACGATGGCACATGCTTTTGATTCAGGCTCGCTGAAAACGTACTGGACTGGACTAGCTTATCCTAACTCAAATTGGCAGACAGCGACAGCACAACAAACAAATACATGCACAAGCTGGACTAGTGGCGCAGTTACTGCGACTGCTAGTCAAGGTGGGAGGCTTGGTAATTCAAATGCAACAAATTATACCGCTTTTAGAAATGATGCAAATGGAGTTTCTTGTGATACTCTTCACCACTTACTCTGCGTAGAACAATAACCAATGGGAAGCTAACACAGAGCGAACTCCCAATTCGAATTTCAAATTTCCAATCGACTCTTTTATAAAAATTGCAATCAACTCATTACAAAACTCAATCAATCCCTTTCTATCAACGGGAAAAAAATCCTTATTTTCTATTTCTGCTTCCTCTACCTACATCACCAAAACAAAGCCATCGCCCTTTTTTCTACTCGCTTTCTATCCAAAACTCAGTAAACTAATCCACCGTGATCCAAATCCTCATCAACTCCCTCGCCGGGAAAACTGTTTCCCTCACCCAAAAAACAACGGATTCCCTTTTAAAAGGAGTTCAATTTTTAGTCCATGGCAGTCTGACAAAAACAGGAGATGGATTGGATCTTTTGTCCAATGCGTTTTTTTATAAACCAGAATGGAGGGAATCACTCCAAAAACTAGGTGTTCAAGTCAGAGACACAGGACTTCGATCGAATGAGGAATTACAAAAAACAATCGAACTCACAAACCAAGCCTTTGACAAAGCCCTCTTCAAAGTAGAGCTCACTGCGAAAAAAAGTGATGATATGGTGTTTGATAACCGTATGGTATCCAGTATATTAGGAAGTTCTCATAATCAAAAATTCAAACTTACAAAAATTGATATGAGTTTTCGAACCTTCGGAAAAGACATCACAGCCAAAGAAACGATTACCGAATTCCATCACTCTGGGAAAACCAAATCTGTCCTATTTTTACCAGGTTTATTTACAGACGAATCCGTATGGCAAGAACAAACGGTAGAATATAAAAATCGACAAATCACTTCCCCAGGACTTGCCACGGAACTAGAGGATTGTGGTTACTTCTCTTTTTATTTAAGGTACAACCATGGACTCCCTATCCATGAAAATGGAAAAAAACTCATGCACCTTTTGGATGTTTTTTTTGAAGAAGGTAAGGACATCAAACCAGATATCATCTGTTATAGTTTGGGTTGCCTAATCTTTCGATCTTGTATTTATTATGCGAAGTTGGAAAACAAACCTTGGATCCATCGGCTTGGTCGGATCACACTGATTGCAGCACCAAACAAAGGTTCGTATTTGGAAAAAATTGGATTTTGGCTAGGGTTTCTCTTTGAAAAAAGTCCCAATGTGGCGATGAAGATCATCGGAATGATTGGAAACTTGCGAAGTGATGCGATCAAAGATTTATCTTTTGGCCTTATCCGAAAGGAAGAAAAAGGTTGGAAGGAAACCATTTCGGGATACTTTGCAGAAACCTATTTTGGCGAGTTAGATGATTTGGATGTGTACCAGGCGTATGCACTGATGGAAGGGCCAGAGAACCCTCTGCAAAACTTTTTAGGAGATGGCATTGTAGAGAAAAAAAGTCTCACCTACCTTACGGACAAAGTGTTCGACAAAAAAACAAACCCAGGTTTACGCACATTAGAACTGAAGAAACAAAACCATTTTTCGATCATCAGTTCGAGACCTCTCATCCATTGGGTAAAAGAAGTGTTTGGAGTGGCACCAAAGGCTTAATTTAAGATTGGGCGAGTGTTTCCAAATGTACTTTCACAGATTCAGAAAGAGCTTGGAAATCATATCCACCTTCCAAAAATGAAAGTAGTTTTCCACCGGAGTGAACACGAGATATCTCTTTCACTTCGTTTGTCATGTGCTCGTATGAAACTGTTTTTAAATTCATTCCTGCCAGTGGGTCATTTTTGTGGGCATCAAATCCAGCAGAAACCAAAACAAACTCTGGTTGGAATCTTTCCATTTCTTTATGGATAATAGAAAACTGATCCAGATATTGTTTTTCTTCTGACCCACGTGCCATTGGCAAATTCAAAGTAGTTCCAAATCCTTTGCCTTGACCACGTTCCTTTTCAGATCCTGTGCCTGGATAAAACGGATATTGGTGAAGAGAAACAAAATATACAGATTCATCTTCGTAAAACTGGTGTTGGGTGCCATTTCCATGGTGTACATCCCAATCTAAAATCAAAATTCGTTTGATTCCCTGGCTTTGCAAATACTTCGCAGTGATGGCTATATTATTAAACAAACAAAATCCCATCGCGTGATCGGACTCAGCATGGTGGCCAGGGGGGCGAACAAGGGCCATTCCATTTTTTAACTTTCCATCTAAAATATCTTGTGAGAGAGCCACTCCTGCGCCAACTGCTAGAGATGCTGCCTTAAATGTGTTTGGAGAAAAAACAGTATCACCATCTAAGTATCCACTTCCTTTTTCTTCACAAACTTTTGCCACCAAACGAACGTAATTTGGATCGTGGATCTCTGAAATAAGAGATAAGGGTGCTTCTTTGAATGATTTGTTCCAATGAAAAAACTCGGAGGGAAGATCGGAAATTGCCTCCAAAATGGATTCCAATCGGACATGGGTTTCCGGATGACCCGGCCCTGTTTTATGGTCCAAAAAGGATTCGTGAAAGGCTATCCCTGTTTTCATTGGAATAACATAAACCTTTCGATGAACACAATCATTTCAATAATTTCTGCAATGATGCGATCAATTTGTTTTGTGACTTGTATTTTTTCCTCAGGAGAAATGGTTTTGTCAAGTCCTGCATTGCCATACACTGCGTAAAATGTTTTGATATCATTAGAAAAATCAGTATTGAACCATTCTCGAAACACACGGTGTTTCATTTTGTATTCTGGTCGTATTACGCCAGTTAATTCCCATATCCCACCTTCTCCAAATCGTAATCGTAACTCAAAAAGTCCTCTGTCTTTACGAATATATACTTCTTCATCGATTTGAGAAAAATCGAGTTTTCGTAACATCACAAGCACAAGTAAGATATTTTCTAAATATTCGTTTAATTCCTTTTTTTCCAATCCACTGATTTTGGCATCGTCACCTAAATGTTGTAGATATGACTCTCCCATTGCTTTATACAATTTTGATACTTCCACCATCCGGTCTTTGAATTGTGCCTGTTCCGAAAGGACTTCGGGAAAACGACCGTACGATTTGATTTGGAAGTCATTTGTAATTTCAATCATGCCCAAATTTTAGGAAACCAAGGGAATTTCGTCAATCGATTCGATTTGAATTTTCATTCATGGGGAAAAAACTTGTCATAACAGCTATGAAACCACTATTTTCATTTCTCTTATTATTTGTATTTGTCTCTTGCCAATCTATTTCCCAGACAAAGGGCCAAGAAAGATCTGGTTCCGTAAACGAACCTCCTGAATTCATAGAAGGGCTATATATCAATACCAAAACTATTCGCGACAAAAAACGCTGGAGTTTACTATTCCAAGTGATGAAAGACGCTGGGATGAACACCGCTGTCGTGGATATGCAACCCCATCCCCCTACTCCTGAACAAATGACAGAAGCGAAGGCACTAGGAATTTATATGGTGGCAAGAGTCGTAAACTTTGAAGGTGGACTCACAGAAAAGTCACCAAACACAAATTTAATGGCATCGATTCAAAAATCCATCCGCAAAGCATGTGAATTGGGATTCCCTGAAATCCAACTCGATTACATACGTTATGCTGATGGAGGAACAAACTTCAGTATGAGTTATGAAAAAAGGTATGAGTCAATTTTAGGTATAATCAAAGAACATAAAGAAAAAACAAAAGAAAGTTGTCCGAGTGATACAAGGTGGACGGCCGATATATTTGGAAGGGTCCCATTTATTGAAAACGATGTGATTGGCCAGAAAGTAGAACCTTTTAGTGAAGAACTGAATGGCCTTTATCCCATGCTTTATCCCTCTCATTTTTACGGACTGACCAAACGTGTCGCTGATCCTTATGGAACTATAAAAGATGGACTCGATCTCACTGTTAAACGAGCCAAACAAGGAACAAAAGCCATCGCATGGGTCCAAGGATTTAATATGATGGTTGGACCAAGTAAATTGAGTTATACGGATTACATCAAAGTACAGATGCAAGGGGCACGTGATTCGGCGGGGCATGGTTTTATTGTGTGGAATGCTGGGAACGAATACTTAGAAACAATGAATGCCTATGAAAAGTATAAAAAAGAACCCACACCAAACCAGAGTAACCTTTCAAAAAATGAATAACCTTTAACCCAAATTAATAATGAGTCAGATTCTTTTTGCTTTTCAAACATAGAAACATTTGAAGATACAAAAAGAATCGAATTCATTTTTAGCAGGTTATTTACTTGCTTCCTCTATATTTTTCCTTCGTAAGTATGCATCTGCTTCTTCCTCGGATCCTAAAATTTGGATGCGAAGTTCCTTCAATTTTTTCTCTTTGTCTGCAGCAGACAAATTAGCATTCTCTCTAAGGAATTCTTTTTCTTTAGATTCGTAAGTTGATACGGATTCCCAAAGTTTGGTTTCTTTTTTACGTTCGTTCGCTAAGGCTTCCGCTTTTTCTTTCCCAAAGTATTTGGATTCAATTTTAAATAAATATTTCTCTTTTTCCTTCGGATCCGCAATAGAAGCATACTCTTTTTCACGTAGAGACATTTCCATTTGGTAATGGTCGAATTTATCTTCTCTAGAAACCAAAGAATCATAATAGTTTCCATATGTTTTTTTCTTAAAGTCTTCAAATTGTTTTACTCGAAGGTCAGCAGAAAGATTTGTCGTTTGTTTCAGAAAATTGTTTGTTCCCTCTAAAAAGGAGACTTGTGATTCTTCCATTCCAAATATCAATTCAGCTTTATCCGAAAGAATTTCCCTTCGTTTGGCTTTGATTTTTTCATATAATTCCACAAAGTTTAAGTCCGTAGGTTGCTCCCATTTGCGGTATTCTTCTTCGTAACGGAAATAGGATATAAATAGATCTTTCACCTTTTCTCTGTCAGGTGAATCATACTCAGCGTCAATATAAGCAAGGATTGTGGCATTACACTGGTCAGGAGTAAAATCGGGTTTACACTTCCTACGAAGTGCCCATACTTCCCAAACAAAATTCACTTTGCCTGATTTTAAATCTTCGAGTAACTCCAAGTATGGTTTGGTTTTGTCTTCACGAAAGGGAGAAATTGCTTCATCCCAAAATCCCTCGCCATTTCCTAAAGGAGAAATCCGTTCTGATACCATTTGTTCTTCAGGTGATAAGGAATTTTTAGAACTGGTATCTGAATCATTTTGTTTTAAAAAGTATAATAAACTTAAAAATAGAACAAGGAAGAGAACAATAATGAGTATAATTTTTTTGAAATCCATTTGTGTTAACGGGAAAACCTTTAGGAAACTTTCTGTAATTTGGAATTAGAAATCGATAAGATTCAGTACAAAAAAAAGCCGATGGAACCACCGGCTTCTCTTTGCGTGAGGATTAATTATAATCCAGCTTTTGCATTTTTTGCGATGTTTAAGTACCAACCTTGCACATCAAAAAAGTTTTGTCCACTCCATGCCAAGTTTGTTGCTTGGAGGTGGTCAATCCCTGTTGCAAACCAATAGGAAGAAGGTGTTCCTTTCCAAGCTCCCCATTTTTGAGAATTCAATGGAACCACTCCGTCATTACCACCACCTAAACCGTAAAACAATCCACCAGCCCAAGTGATTGGGTGAGTGAGTGCCATGATAGGGTGTTGGATCAGGTCAGCCCAAGCCATTTGGCTTCCATACGAGTAGTACTTGATTCCAGATTTGTTAGGAGAATTTGTGTTAAATGTTTTTACATAACTTACTGTAAGAGATTTTCCCATAGCGATTGCATCTTGCGGACGACCATCACGGTAAACTAGTTTTGCGAGGAGTCCAAGTGCAGAGTTTGCAAAAGGTTGTAACCAGCTTGGGATCGCGGCAAGAACGATATCTGCCATAGGAGCCCCTTGGTGAAGTGAATTGATTGTTGTGACGGTTTGTGTTTTTCCAGAGAATCCTAAATTGGATACCATATAACGAATCACAAGTCCACCTTGGCTGTGTCCCATCAAATGAACCTTAGAACAACCGTTTGCTGTCATCCATGTATTCACTGAAGATTGGATTTGGCTTGCGCGAACTGGAATTGAATTTGTTGCAGAACTTCCAGGTGTTGTTACCTTAGCTCCTTGGCTACGGAGGTAACCATCAAGGCCTCCCCAATATTTTACGAGACCACCAGCGAGTCCTTGTGTATCGTCAAAACCGAGGATACCGTGGACAAGTGCGATGCATTGGCCATCCAAAGGACCAGCAAACAAACCTGATGTGGGGAAGGAGAGAAGGGTTGCTAAAAACCCGATCGCAATTTTCTTTTTCATATTTCACCTGAACTTTCTATGTTTTTAGCTAAATTACCGCACACAGGCGCCATAAGTCAACAGTTTATGGCACAAATATGGCAATTGTTTCAGAACAGTGTTCTAAATCACCTTCAATTCACACCATAGGTACGTTCGTCTGAAGCTCTGTAGTACCCACTTGCTTCCTCATTTTTAATGATTTCTGCCTCTTCCCCGAAGAGTTGTTTCCGCATGGCATCGAGCAGTTTTTCGTCTTCTGCTGTCATCCCACCTTTTTTTGTGGAAAGTTGGTTCCGTTTTTCGGCATATTTCTGCTGGTTTTGCCATGCCTTTTCCCGTTCTTCTTCAAGGGCATCCCAGCGGTTTAGCGCCGCTTGGTCCATGCCCATGGTTTGGCGGATTTCCCGAAGGGCGGACTTACGTTCCCCATAGGATAAAACTTTAAGGTCTTTTTGGACAGCAACCATAAACCCTTCAGTGAGTTGTTGGCGTTTGTTTTCCATAAGCCGTGGGTATTCCTTTCCAAACTGTTCCTTTAAGGTTTGTGAATATTGACTTAGTTTTGCATCTAAATTGCCAGCAGGGCTTTCTTGGATCCGTTTCAAACTATCTCCAATTACGGTCATTTTTTTTTCCATTGCCCAAATTTGATCTGCTTTTTCACCAAACAATCGATAACGTTCTTTCCACATCATCTCACGGCGAGCTTCGTCAGACATTAGCCCCACCTTACTCATGTTTGCTTCTCTGAAACGATTATAATTGTATAAACTTTCCGACATTCGTAAAAGTTCCAATGCTTTGTTTGGAAATGCATACCCCAATATTTGGTTTAAAACCTTTACCCAATCATTCGGATATAATTTCGGAAGATCTTTCATTAACTCTTCAATCATGGCAATTTGTGCGGCAGGATTATCTATATTTTTACCATACTTTTCTTGGAGGATCCGTGCAATCTCTTCCATCGAGTATTCCATAAGTTTATGATCTGCATAATCTTCTGGTAAGTTTGGTAATTCTTTTGACTCTGAAATTTTACCTTCACTAAGAATCGATTCAAAGTCTTTTTGGTTTTTATCTTTTGTTGGTCTGATGATTAAGATAACAACAAATAGAATGATAAGTGCAGATAGTACGCTATATAGGATTTTTTTATTTTGAAACATAATGATTGAATGTGAATGATGATTTTTTTTGTAGGATGAGTATTAAAAAATTAGAGATTGGCAGTAAGTTTTTTTCTTACTGCCAAAGAGGTTATTAACCGCCTTTTGTGACGATAAACTCTAAAATCGATGCATAAAATTCTTCTTCATCAAATGTATCTGGCGGAACCCCTACCACATCTAAATGGTCTTGGCTCACAACAGATGACTTAGAAGTCATTTGTGCAGATGTTGGTGCATTTAAGTTGCTTACATACCCTAGGCTTGTATTGACAGTGATCGAATCAAAACAAATTGCACATTCGTTGTATTGCAAACGATCGCCCATTTGTTGTGAATTGATTCCAACGAGTCCGTCATCGTCATTGTTCCCACGAGTACCATCACCTTTTCCGGCCGCACCATCATTGTCACAATCGTCTACGCAATACCCGTCTCCATCAATGTTATAAAATCCTTCCTTAAGAAGGTATAACGCAGGGTTTGTATTGATGCTATCTTGTGCTGTGATGATGGATCCCCAGTATGCTGCATTACTAGAATTCACATTATAATTTGCATTGAATGCTTTCATGCCAGTTGTGATCCCATCAGTAGAGGAATAATCATTATACACTAATTGTTTTGCCGCTGCGATTCCATCATTTCCGGAACCGTAAATTGCATTTCCAAAAAGTTTCGCAAGTGCATTCACAACCGATGTGACACCTGGACCTAAGTCTAGGATGTACTTGGCAGTAGGAGAACCTCTATGTGGGCTTGATACTGAAATTAAAGCATGGACAACTTGTCTTCCGTATCTTGCACGTAATACAGCTGCTGCTTTTCTTGCATCAATTCCCCCTTGAGAGTGACCAATGATATTCACTTTGGTGGCTCCAGTGGATGTCATATAGTTTTGAATGCGGTCCGCAAGTTGTGTTCCACGCACTTCCGACGATTGGAAGGGAGTGACACTTGCTGCTAACGCCTTTTGGCTAGAGTGGATGCTACCGTTACACGCTGTTTCCAAAAACTCGTCACAAGGATCCCCAACGAAGGTACCGTAGTCGTTACCAAAGTAGTAGTATCCGAGTAAGTTGTCGAATCCAGATAGTCCATGTGCGAACACCACTGGATACACTGTTTTTCTTGAGCCTGCATGAACCCCTGTTGTGAACAATAGGAGCGCGAGGAGGCAAACAAGATTTTTCTTTTTAGAGTTCATAAATCACCTCTGAACAATCTACAGATAAGTTACAATTGTAGAGAAAAAGTCAAGTTAATTGTGTTAATTTTGGGTCAATTTATTTACTGATGACATACTTGGTACTTATTCTATAAATTTTGCCAAATATAAAACATATTTCGGGAATTGCCTAGAACCAAAGACCTTTAGCGAGTTAATCTCTCAACAACTGTCGTGTGTTGGTATTGGTTGCTGATGGGATCTCTTCACTCCTATCGTCTATTGGATAGGAACAAAAGAATTGAGTCATGTATGAAGGCACAATAAACAAATCCATTTGTATCACATGGTTCCTTTCATGTTTTCTTTTGGGTTGTCAAAAACCAAAAGAAAGTCAAACCTTAGAGTTGTTAGCTGGCACTGCCCTTGCCTACCAAGCTGCCACAACCATTGTCTGTACAAATGAACAACTTACCAAAACACAACAAGGTAGGATTTTCCAAACGAGTTTTGAATCTACGAGTGAATTTTCGTCTTTTTATATTGTTCCTTCTCCTTACCAATCAGTAGCGACTCATGGACAAAGTACAGAACAAAAAATGACTGGGACTTATTCACACAAAGCATCCATCACTGGACTTGGCCCAACTTGTTTTTACCCTCAAAATTGTAACCATAGAGGATACCCAACCATCCAACTCAACAAACTAGCGTCAGGTGGATTTAAGACTCCTGTACTCATTGAGTTCTATGTATATTTAGATATGGATCTTACGAGTAACCAAGATTGGTTTAGTTTTGCAACTTTCTCAGCTGATGCTTCCGACTCCTGGCGGAGAGTGGTTTTAGTCAATATTGATGCCAAAGATTATGTTTATCTTATGCATGTCCCAACTCACAATCAAAATGTACACACTTACCAAGTGACAAACTTACCTTTTCCAAGAAGGCAATGGAAAAAAATAACAACATGCCTAGATTTCGCTCCGCAAGGTGGGTTCGCTAAAGTTTGGGTTGATTCTACTCTCGTCTCAACTGCAAATGTTTCGGGAGGTTGTGGAGTTTTGGAACAAGCACATTTGGGTTTGTATGCGTCACCAACATTAAGTTCAGGAAACGTTTATAATGATGATGTAAGGATTGAAGAAGTCAGTGTATGCCCGTAACAATGAAACATTCGATTGAAAATCAGATCTTTGATTGAATCTTTTTAAAAGACTAAGTATGTTTTACAAACCTAACTCTTGTAAGTGTTTAATAGGCACGAGTTCGATGGATGAAAACATTCCTTCTACTTCTTTCCAATTGCCATGTGGGATATAGATTTTACTGATCCCAATTCCCGCTAGTTCTTTGATACGTAGACTGATTTGACCAACACTTCTCACTTCCCCAGATAGTCCAACTTCTCCAAGATAACCAGTTTCTCTTGAGATAGGTTTGTCACGAAACGAAGAGACAATAGATGCAGTAATGGCTAAGTCAAGGCTTGGTTCATCCACACTGAGCCCACCAGCAAGGTTACTAAAAATATCAGATTCTGAAAGTGGGAGTCCTAAGTATTTTTCAATCACCGCGGAAAGTAAAATCACACGCCGGTTATCGAGACCCTCCGCCATTCGCCTTGCTTGGCCAAATGCGGATTTGGTGACAAGGGCTTGTACTTCAACACTGATAGCACGGGATCCTTCCATCACAGAAGAAAGAACACTGCCTGACCGTTCTTCCGTTTCGGGTGAGATAAATAAACGATGGCGGTCAAGGACTTGTTTCAATCCACCTAGAACCATTTCAAAGATAGCTGTGTCTCCTACTGCCCCAAATCTGTTTTTGACCGCACGTAAAATGCGATAATAATTGAATCTGTCACCTTCAAAGTATAAAACTGTGTCCACCAAATGTTCTAACACTTTCGGACCTGCAATTTGTCCTTCCTTGGTGATATGTCCAATAAGGAAAATAGGAACTGACGTCCGTTTGGCGGTTTCTAAAAATACTTGGGATGATTCACGCAGTTGGGTGATAGTGCCTGCTTGGTTCACTAGACTTTCTTTTAGAATGGTTTGGATGGAATCAATAAAAACAACTTTTGGTTGTAAGTCGGTTATCATTTGTGAGATGTTTTCTGCATAAACTTCTGAAGATAATAATATGTTTTCGGATGTGACTCCCATTCGTTTGGCACGAAGTCCAATTTGTGAAGCGGATTCTTCCCCAGAAATGTACAATACAGTTCCTTGGTCTGCGATGTTTTTTGCCATCTCGAGTACCAAGGTAGATTTTCCAACTCCTGGTTCTCCTCCAACTAACACCAAACTGCCGGGAACAATCCCACCTCCTAACACCAAATCAAGTTCGCTAAACCCAGTCTGAGTGCGGGTATGAGAATCACTGACAACCGAGCCAATTGATTTTGGATCTGTATACTTTCGATCCCTTGGTTTTATCGATAAAGGAGAATCAAATCGACCTTGCGAAGTGTTTGTGACTTCTTCAATTTGGTTCCACTCTCCGCAAGATGGGCATTTTCCAGCCCACCTGCTAAATGTATCACCACACGCTTTACATTGGTATTGGGTGAGTTGTTTTTTGGCCATCAGTGTTCAAAAAGATTGTATACTTCTAGTAAATCAAGTTCCACTTGGGTTTCTAAAAATCCAAAACACTTTTCAGCAATGGCAAACCTGTTTTCGCGTATCATCATCTCGGTCAAAGTAGATTCGAGTGAAATTAAAAATCGAACATCGGTTGATGCATAGTCCACTTGGTCTTTAGTTAGGATTTTTTTACCCCAATCAGAACTTTGATTTTTTTTATCAATATTTTCTTCAAAAAATTCTCTGATTAGCTCTTTTAACCCATGTTTATCGGTATATGTGCGAGCAAGTTTACTTGCAATTTTTGTGCAAAATACATTTTGTACCTTGATACCAAGCCTTGCCCGAAGGAAGGTCATATCCATACGCGCAAAATGGAAAATTTTAGTAATCTCTTTTGATTCGAATAATTTTTGAATATGCGGGGCTTCTTTTTGGCCAGGAAGGATTTGCACTAAAGCAACTTTGTTTTTAGAATCGGAAATTTGAACGACACAAAGCCTGTCCCTTCGGGGATTGAGCCCCATCATTTCACAATCCACTGCTAACCGATCGTCTTTTTTAAAAGCTTCAAAAAAATCTTCGTTCAGATCTCCTTGTAAAACGACTGGTTTTATAGTTGAACGTTTTTGGGTCATAATGGCTTACTATGGAAACCACCCTAACAAAATCATCAAATAGATTTTTCCAAGATGAAAATTCAATATAGAGTTCATAATTCCGTCACCATTTCCCAATTCTTCCCTGTGAAAGCAGGTGTTTTTCAATCCGAATGCAAAAAGTTTGAACTTTTGCTCGGTACATCAAAAGACTCAAAACTAGGAACCGTTCTCAGTCCTAAATTGATTTGGAGAGAAAGTACCCGCCCAGAAGTTGGATTTTCAGTCGATCACTTAGAGTTAGAACTCACAGATGTTCCAGAAGGGAATGGATTTGACCTTTTCCAACACGGATACCAATCGTGGTCCATTTCCAGAAAAGTGGAAAGTACCGATGTTGACAGATCACCATTGTTATCATTTTTACATTATTCCCAAGAAAATGTTTATTCCAAAAACGAAGCAAAAGTTGGAAAATTTATCTCCGAATACCTCACCCTCCTTTATAATAAAGAAAATCAAAATGGTGTATTGTATGCACCACTCGAAGCAGGCGAATTTGGAACAAAGTTTGAAATAACCTTTGGTAAAGAAGGAAACGTAACGTCCGTTAAAGTAATCTATGACATCCATTGTTTGCCTGATTTACGCCCCAATGCAAAATTAAATATTTCTAAAATCAAAATTTTGTTTTTTAAAGGTTCACCTGAAACAAAGTTATTAAAATACTTTGAAGAACTAGGCAAAAAGGAAGGACCAAACAATTTACCTAAAAAAGTGCCTACTGGTTGGTGCTCATGGTATTATTATTATACTGGTATTGACCAAAAAACCATTTTAGACAATCTAACAAAAGTTAGAGAACTAAATTTACCATTTGAATTTTTCCAAATCGATGACGGTTACCAAAAAGAAATTGGAGATTGGCTCATTCCCAATGATAAATTCCCTGGAGGGATGAGAATTCTAGCAGATGAAATCAAACGTGTAGGACTAAAACCAGGGATCTGGCTTGCTCCTTTCCTTGTTCGAAAAAAATCAGAATTCTTTCGCAAATACCCAGAAGCTATTTTAAAAGACCAAAATGGAAAACCAGTTCCAGCATTGTACAACCCACTATGGGGAAGAGGATACACATATGCACTCGACATCACTCATCCTACAGCACTTGCTTATATTGAAAAAGTTTTCACTACATTAGTAAAAGAATGGGGTTATCCTTATTTAAAATTGGACTTTTTGTATGCGGGACTTTTACCAGGTGATGTTTACGACAAAACTTTGTCACCTCAAGCCCGTTACCAAAATGCTCTCAAACTCATTCGTAAAATAGTTGGGAAAAACACATTCCTATTAGGTTGTGGTGCTCCTATGTTGCCATCGATTGGTTTTTTTGATGGGATGCGAATTTCTTGTGATGTGGCTCCATTTTGGAATCCAGAAAAGATTCGGATCTTTCTGAAAGACAGAAATGCCCTTTGTACAAAGAAAGCACTGATCAATGACATCACAAGGTCTTCGATGCACAGGCATTTATGGCTCAATGATCCCGATTGCCTTCTTGTTCGCAAAAAAAAGAACAAAATGAACGAAGCACAAACAAAACTGATGGCTTCCGTCATGGCTGTGTCAGGTGGGATGTTACTTGTTTCTGATGATTTGACAAAATTAGAAACTGATCGTTTGGATTTACTCAAAAAAGCTTTCCAATTGAACAGGGAGTGCCAAGCCTATACTCCCATCCCCATTGGGATTTTCGAAAATGAATTCCCTCTCGCCCTCTATAACCCAGGAGGGTATTTAGGAATATGGAATCCTACTGAGGAAGAAAAAACAGTTCGTTTTTCTCTTCCTCCCGGCGTCAAAACGAAAGCTCCATTCTTAGATTTTTGGACTGGCACAATAGTCGATTTACACCCTGTTGACGGTGGATTCGAAACAACTTTACCAGCTTTTGGTTCTGTTGTGGTCTCTGTTTAAGAAAGAAAATTCATTGACGGTTTTCAAAAAAATCTTAGAATCTTTGCAATTCGACGTAAGAGGTTTTTTATGCGTTCCATGAAAGTTTTCACATTGATTTCAGCATTGGCATTGTTCACTTCAGTTAACAATTGTTCTATTTTAGATTCCGCTTCCGGTAGTGCGAGCCGTTTAGGAGTTTCCGTTTCTGATTCTACATCTGCACTTGTAAAATCGATTTCAAAAAGTATCTCTTCTATTTCTGAAAGCGAAAAAGAAAAAGCAATGAATGAATACAAAGAAGATATCATTGCAAGTGTATCTTTACAAATTCGATATGAAAACCAAAAACAAGAATTGGAAAACCAACTCGCTCTCATTGCAAAAAAACATGGGGTTGTTGCGTGGAAATCCAATCCATCCACATACATTGCTATCGGACAAGGATTAAAACAAGCTAAGCTCACTCCATCCGAAATGAAATTAGTAACAGAAGATGTTGCAAAACAAAACGTTGTGGTCGCAAAACTCGTATCAAAAGGATACAATCTATAATTCTCAACTTGTTAGGGCGGATTGTTTCCGCCCGCTTTCATACAATCCCAGCTTTACTCTACCTTCTTTTTGTTCTTTTCCCAATTGTATCTGTATCATCCCAAACCCATAAGAACCGATATGGTTTTTTATACATAGATTCCAATTCAGGCCAATCGAGTGGTGGCCACTCAGCACTTCTTCTCGGAGATCGTGTTTATCACTTACAGTATTCTTTTGAGGACCAAATCTTTCACATTGTGAGAGAAAGTTGGGATGATTTTCGTTTCCAATATGGTGTGGTTGAAAATCGAAATATAGAATTTTATGAATGGAATCTATCAAACTCTGCCAAACAAATCTTACGCCAGAGATGGAATGAATTGTATTTGGTCCAAGAAACTCATATCCAAAACCAAAAAAATTTAGAAGAAGATTGGGAATGGATGAGGGACAACCAAGAAAACAACCCCTTCCCAGATCTTATCATTGGCTTCGGATATTTCACAAATAGGGAAGACCCTCATTCTCCCATTCCAAAACTATTTTCCTTTCGAAAAAACGAATTGGAATATTTAAAAAAGAATATTGAAACCATTTCGGATCAATCTTCGCAAACCAAGTGGGAAATTAAAGACGATGAAATTTCTCTCCCAGAAACAAATTCACCGCTACATTTGATCCCAACGATTGAAACAGAAACAAACCTTCATATCCAAAATCAAAGAAAAATATTCGTACGAATGTTTTTACAAAATCCAGTGTTATTATATGAACAAGCGTTTGTCAAATTAGAGGGCAAAAACTTTTCACTCACACACGAGGAAGCTAAAATTTGGAAAGGATACTTACCGAAACTAGTAAATGAATTAAAGGTATGTATATTAGAAAATAGTTGTAAGGATTGGGAAGAGATGACACTTCTACTTCGAATCCTATATATACAAAAATCAATCGAAGTTAGACAAATTGTATTTCCAAAAAAGAACTTTACGGGGTTTTCATATTTAGAATACACGGAGCTCCCTGAATCAACTATCAGCACCAAACAAAAAGAATATGAAACTATCTTTATTGAAAAACGTAAAGAATTTGGAAAAGGATATCATCCGATTCAATTTTACAATTGGGAAACTTTTTTATCTCATTTTCAAAGTTTCATTGAAGCTAAAACATTTACGGAAGGAATCGAATTCAATTTGGTGGGGCAATTCCCTTATCCAAAAACTCGAAATTCATTCTTGAAACAAGGATCAAATGAAAAATCCAAACAAAGTTTCAAACAATGGGAAATGTATTCATACAAAATCCAAAACTTATATTCGTATCATTTGGTGTTTCAAAATTGCACAAATGAATTGTTCCATTATTTAAACTTAATGTTCCCTGAAGGAAAAATTGGAGAGGAAAAATTTTGGGATCCTTTGTCGGAAAATGTATTTGTATTCAATTTTATCCCTTCAATTGCTGCTAAAAAATTACATTCTAGTCCCTATACTAAAGATTTTACATTGTATCCTTCTTATCGAAATCTGAAACGAAATACAATCAGCAATTGGAAAGAAAAAAATATAGTAGAACGTTTTGTCCCCAGTTCCAAAATTTATAAGCCAAATCCTATGGACCATTCGTTTTTATTCTTCACTGAAGAGAGTGTTTGGAATCGACCCTTATTTGGTATGGCAAATCTTATGTGGGGGATTGGATATACAAGTGTGGGAATCGTAAAATCACCATTTGACCGTGGAAAAGATGTTTCAAAAGGATCCGAAACTATTTTTTATAGCTTACCTGAACTTTTTTTCTTTAATATCAGGAAAGGTCATTTCCCATTGATCTCGGCAGAAGAAATACCAGAAGAATACTACGAGAAAGAAACCAAATGAATTATTTATACTTTTACCTTCCTTATCTTTTTATTCTATTCGCTTTATCACTCCCCACCAAACCTTGGTTCTACCCTGGAAGCCAACCGTTATACCTTTCAATCACGCTCTTCTTTGTTTTATTACAATCATTCATTTTTTATAACAAAAAAAAACAGTTCATAAACGAAGTTAGTTTCCATAAATACATCCCTACCAATTGGATTATTGCAAGTTTCTATTTTTTATTTATGTTATGTTTTCCGATTCTCAATCGAAATTGGGGCGATGGACTTTTACTGTTAGAAACCAATCTTTTGGAAACAAAACTATTTGGGTTCCAATTTACCTTGGATGAAATACTAGAAAGTATTCTGCACAGCCAACTTATGAATGGATTGTCATACTTTCAAATCCAAGAAGATCCGACAGTCTCTTATTCAATTCTATCTTATTTTTCAGGGATACTATTCATCTGTGGTTTTTTATTTTTAGGACGATTTAAACAAAAAGACCTTTCGATCTTATTTCTTCTTTCATCAGGAGGGATTTTACTTGGATTTGGATATGCAGAGAATTATACGTTAGTGACAACAATCCATTTAGGATTATATCTATTTTTAAATAGGTATGCATCCGATCCAAAAGACAATGATATTCTTTTATATGGCAGCACATCAATAGTCGCCTTATCAATGTTATTCCACTTAGTTTCTGGATATTTAGTTATTTTATTAGTGTATTTATGGGTTTTCCATTCTCCCAAAGAGAAAAAAATCAAACATCTAGTTTATTGCACCTTACTCGGGTCTTTGATTTTATTGCCTTGGTTTGTTTATTTTAGTGCCTTTCATGATCCAACAGTAGACAAAAATAGCACACACCTCATCCATCCTCCTTTTTACCCATTAAAACGATGGGTATCCAACAATCATTTAAAGGAAATACTTTCCGTACTGTATTGGAATGCCGGTATCTCAACTTTTTATCTAAGTTACCAATTTTTTTTCCAAAAAGAAAAATGGAAACAATTCATAAAATATCCATTCCATAAACTGATGTTAGTTGTAATTTTAGCTTTTGTTTTGCATGGTTTTTTACATAACCCACAACTAGGGTTCCCAGCAGATTGGGACTTAATGGGATTTTATTGGTTACCCATTACCTTACTTGCTTTTTTGTATTGGAAACAAGAATCAAAAATTGTCTGGGAGTGGGTTCCGCTTCAATTCTTTGGTGCTTCGTTAGTAATGATTGCCGCAGTCCAATTAAACAAAACCAATCCAAAAGATGTTTTGATTTGGGAGATTACAAAAAAAGCAATCTCCACTTATTCAACCGAAAATAAAACATTTATCCAAAGTTTACCAAAAGAGGATAAAAAGTTTTTTGCCAAAGGTGATTTTTTGTTTTTCAAAGGAGACTACATTACACAACAATTATGTGATTTTCCAGAAAAACAAGCGCTGATAGAATCTATGAAATCACATCGAAAAAATTGGAAACAAGGTTTCTTAGATGGTACTTTTAAATCAAAAGATCAATTGAATGTTTTTTTGACAGAAGCAACAAAAACAAATGTTTTGTATCTTAAATCTCTAGAAGCAAATACGATATGTCATCCGAAGCTTTAGAAGAAGTCTCCAAATATTGTATGTAATTGGAAATTTCAATTTTCATCGCTTCAATTCGGTTGTCTCCACCTGGTAATTGAACCAATGTTTGAACAAGTGGATGTGAGCTTGAAGCAAGTAAACCATCAGAATACAAAAACAATATATCACCTGATTCAACTTTGATTTGGTTTTCGGCAAATTCCATATCTTTTAAGATCCCGAGAATTTGGCCAGATTGGTCTTGTAAAATCAATGGTGCCCGGCTATCTTTTTGGAAGACCATTGGGAATGGATGTCCACCCCGAGCATAAGTGATTTTTTTTTCGGAATGTTCAACTACGATACTAATCGCAGTCATACTATGAGTTCCAATTTCATTACACAACTCTCGATTCAATCGAGACAATAATTCGGATGGTGCAACGGTTGTTGTGCGAGCCAATTCCTTATGAATGGTAGTCATAAGGATTGCAATGAGGCCAGATGTAACACCATGACCTTCGATATCACCCATAAGGATTAATGTTTTGTCCTCTGTGAGTGGAATCACTTGGAAAAAATCTCCAGAAACAAAACTAACCGGTTTGATTTCTGAAAAAATTTTACGTTTTAAAGAAGGCAAATTCATTGTTTTGGATTGGATTTTTGCTGCAAGCCTTAAGTCACGTTTGATCGATTCATCCATCGATTCTTTATCTTTTAGAAAATTATAATACTCAAATGCTCGGGAAATAGCGGCTTCAATGGATTTTGTATGGAATGGTTTTAGAATAAAATCAGATGCCCTATGATATAAGGAAGAGACAACTGTTTGGATGTCATGTTCGCCAGTCATCATCAGAACTTGTGTTTTGGAATCGATGGATTTGATTTTGGGTAAAATTTCCAAACCAGAAGTTTGGGGCATATTTACATCTAAAAATACAATTGGATTTTTTTCCCTATCAAAGTATTCCAAACCTTGGAGTGGATTTGTGAAATAACGGACAAAATATCCCAAACCATTGACAATCAATTCCAAGGTTTCACAGATTTCAGTATCATCATCTATGATGAGAATTTCAGGTTTGAAGGAATATTCGGACATCTACGATGATTATCGGAATAAACTTGGTCTATTTTGAGACTAATCGGAATTTTAGTTTTTCTTTTACCTCTTCTACTTTTCGAAAATATGCCTCATGGAAGACTTTTTTTTCTAAATAAGGATCAGTACACGAAATCATTTCCCCATATTTCCATTCGTAAGGTTCACCATTCTCATACTGAACTCTGTTTTGATGGATTTGTGAGGATAGGCTACGAAGGTTTGTCCCACGGAAGTTTCTGACAAGCGCACGAAACGTACCCTCTTTTTCTGGATCAATGAAACGAAATTTCCGTGAAAACAATACGGCATCGTGGAAATATTCAGGAACGTTAAATGCACCTGATGTTCCCAATCGTTTGGAAAGTACTCGGATAAAATCAGTGAATTCGTTGAGGACATTTAAACCAGGGTATTCTTGTCCAAAGTACAATTCTTTTTTTAAATCTCCAGGCTCAAAGTTGATGTTTTGAGTGAGTAACCAATCGATATAAATCATTGGGAACTGTTCATCATCACCTTTCAATTGGAATTGAGAAACTTTTAAGCGTGTATGGACTAAAATTTTTCTCGATTCCGATTTTATGTAAATACGATTATCAAAATCATTTAGAATTTCAAGTTCAATGATAGGATTTTGAAATCCACGTTTTTCAACAGCAGAAATCATTCCCGAACTAACTAACAGCTGTTCCACTTCGTAATGTGTGAAACGATTGAATAGTTTTGGTTCCATATTTAAAGATGTATTTAATTCTTTCGAAACATCAACTAAAGACAAGTCATCCAGATTCAACCAGTCGGTTTGGTTTTTCTTTTTGTCTGTTGAAGAAAATACACCCATTATTTTTCACCAAATGCAGTGATTGTGTTAAAATGAATTTCTACAGTATCCCGAAAGTCTCTTGCATATCCACCTGCTAAAGTGACAACACAAGGAATGTTTAATGATTCAGCAAATTTCCTAACCATCAAATCCCTCTCCTTCAATCCTTTCATGGAGACTTTTAATTCACCAAGTGAATCATCCTCATAAGGATCTGCTCCTGCAACATAATAAATAATATTTGAATCAAAATCCTTTCGAATTTGGTTTAAGGATTTATCTAAGATCGAAAGGTATTCATCGTCTTTTATGTTGGGTTCTAAATTCACATCTAAGTTAGATATTTCTTTCTTGGGGTAAAGATTCCCTTGGTGCATCGAAAATGTGTAAACTTTGTCATCATATTGAAAAATATAAGAATTGCCATTGCCTTGATGTAAATCTAAGTCTATAATAAGTGCGTTTACATTTGGCTTTGTTTCTTTTTGTTTCCTAATAGCAATGGCAACGTCATTCAAGTAACAAAATCCTTCTGCCTTGTCAGGAAAACTATGATGGTAACCACCACCCATATTGAAAGCAAACTGGTGTTTGTCGGATAATTCACTAGCAAGAATAGTTCCTCCAACTCCGTACATAAAACTTTCCACAATACTTCGATTTAACGGCAACTCAGAATACATTGTCCGAGGTGTATGTTCATAACTAAATAAATCATCTAAGTATTCTTTTGTATGAACTAACTCGAGTTCCGCATCATCAGCTTTTTTTGGTAAAAGAATATCCCATGTTGCATAAACTGGATCTCTTTTGACTCGATTATAAAGATGGGAATATTTGTGAGCAGGGAAAACATGACCAGGTAAATCGAGGTTGTACGAAGAATGGTAGATAAGAGCAAGCGCATTTGATGCCATTAAATTGATATTTTTGCGAAAAATGACACAAGTCAATTCAATCCATACAAATTACTTGCAGGAAAAAACAAAAAAGCCAAGTTTAGGGTCTATGCTGGAAGACGATAAAATCCCCAAAAAACGCACTAAGATTATCTGTACCATTGGACCTGCCTCAGCAAATCGAGAAACGATTCTAAACTTGATTTATTCAGGTATGGACCTTGCTCGTATGAACTTTTCTCATTCCACTCATGACTACCACAAAGAGATTTTCGAATTATTAAGGGAGTGCGAACAAGAATCTGGAAAATCCATAGGAATTCTTGCTGATTTGCAAGGCCCAAAGATCCGCACTGGCAAACTCAGTTCCGGTCCCATAGAATTAAAATCGGGTGACCAAATTGCCATCAACAACAAAGGCGATTTTTTAGGGAACAAAGATGAGATCGGATGCACCTACCAATACATTTTAAATGATATTGATGTTGGGCATAAAATTCTCATCGATGATGGAAAACTTGCCTTTGTCGTAAAATCTAAAACAAAAGAAAGAGCCATTTTAGAAACAGTGATTGGTGGAGTTTTAAAAGACAACAAAGGTATCAATTTACCAGGGACTCCCATTTCTGCTCCTGCCCTTTCTGAAAAGGACATTGAAGATTTACAATTCGCACTCTCACTTGGTGTGGATTATATCGCTTTATCATTTGTTAGACGAGCAAGCGATTTGGAAATGGCACGTCAATTCATGAAAGATAGTTATGCAGGTCTCATTGCAAAAATTGAGAGACCGGAAGCCATCCAAAATATAGAAGAAATCATCGATCATTGTGATGGTATTATGATTGCAAGAGGAGATCTTGGAGTTGAGTTAGATACCCAATATGTTCCTATCATTCAAAAAGAAATGATCACAAAACTCAACCAAAGAGGAAAACCTGTCATAACTGCCACACAAATGTTAGAGACTATGATCGACAACCCAAGACCTACAAGAGCTGAAGCAAGTGATGTGGCAAATGCAGTCATGGATGGAACTGACGCAGTGATGTTGTCTGGCGAAACCGCATCTGGTAAATACCCAGTCGAAACTGTCAAAACGATGACAAGTATTATCCAAGCAGCAGAAGAATCTGAAATATACTTATCTCATTTACGAAGTATGGACCGTACAGAATTTGAAGTGGAACGTACGGCACTTGGGAGTGCTGCAGAATCCATATCGCGCTCCATCCGTGCAAAAGCAATCATCAACTTCACTCGGTCAGGTTATTCATCACTCTTGTCATCTGAATTTAGACCTCTCAATCCAATATATTCCTTTACTCCTTTTTTGGGAACTGCAAGGAAGATGCAATTGTTTTGGGGTGTTGAATCTTACGTGATGCCAATGATGGATAAGTTTCCTGATATGATTGCCTTTATGAGTAAAACTCTCAAATCAGAAGGAAAATTAAAATCAGGTGATACTGTTGTAATATTGTCTGGAGCACCAGGTTCTGTTGCACAAACAGTGGATTTTATCCAAATCCATAAAATCAAATAACAAATGTTTTTCGGATACCTTGGGCGGCGATCACACTTGTCGTCCAAGCGTTTTGAAAATTAAATCCACCCGTAATCCCATCGATATCAATCACTTCTCCTACAAAGTACAATCCAGGGCAAAGTTTACTTTCCATCGTTTGGAATTGAATTTCCTTTCGATTCACACCACCTGCAGTCACAAACTCATCCTTAAACACACCTTTTGCTACCATTTGTAATTTTTTTTGGGTTAGGTTTAATGATAAAACTCGAATGTCTGATTTGCTCAAATCAGAGTAACGTTTGTTTGCTTGTATATTTGATTCCTTTAATATCCAATCAAAAAATCGAGATGGCAATTTCCAATCGGGATTCGCTGAAACTTTTTCACTGGCAGAGGATTCTTTTTTTTTCGAATAGGTCTCCTCAACTATTTGAGTGGACTGACCACCTACCCAATTGAGTGATAATTCAACTTTATAATTGGCTTCAAATAAAGTGCGAGCTTCCCAGGCAGATAATCTCAATGCAGCTGGGCCACTCAATCCCCAATGTGTGATCAGAATTGGACCACTTTGAGCTTTTCCCTTTGGCACAATTTTGATTTCAGCATTTGGAACAACAAGACCTGTTAATTCCATTAAATCGGTATTTGCTAAAGTGAGAGTGAATAAAGAAGGAACCGGATCTACAATCGTATGATTGAGTTTTTCTAAAATGCTCCAAACCTTTCGATTGGAACCAGTTGCCATCACAACGATATCAAAAAATTCTTCCTTACCACCTTCCCACAACAAACGAAACCTTTCTATTTGGTTTTCTAATTGGTAAATCCCAACTAATCCTTGTTCAAAGTGGATAGGAATTTTATACTTTTGAAGTTCATTCAAAAAACAATTGATGATAGTTTCGGATTTGTCTGTGATAGGGAACATCCTTCCATCGGCTTCTGCTTTGAGAGTCACACCCCTTTTAGCAAACCATTCGATGGTATCCTTTGGTTGGAATCGTTCAAATGCCCATCGTAATTCTTTTTGGCCGCGTGGGTATCTAAGTGATAATAGTTCTGGGTCAAACAATTGGTGAGTCACATTACACCTCCCTCCTCCAGAAATACGAAGTTTGGTTAAAGGTTCTTTCGAGCGTTCAAATATTTGAATCGTAGCGTTTCCCTCCAAAGACTCATAAATCTGTAGAGCCGCAAAACAACCTGAGGCACCTGCCCCAATCACTGCGATTTTGGGTTTATGACCCAAAACTCACCACTCCCCAGAATTTGGCATAGACACCCATGGTTCCTTTGGAGGCAAAGGGTTTCCTTTTTGTAATAACTCAATGGAGATCGAATCTGGTGATCTAACAAATGCCATACGACCATCCCTTGGTGGTCTGTTAATGACAACTCCCATCGATTGGATTTTCTCGCAAAGATCGTATATATTATCCACTTCATAGGCAAGATGCCCAAAATTTCTTCCTATGGAATATGGTTCCACCTGATCCCAGTTATATGTAAGTTCGATTTCTGACATATCTTCTTCTCCCGTAGTTAGAAACACAAGAGTGAATTTTCCATCTGGGTATTCCTTCTTACGTGAGACTTTTAAGCCCAAAATATCTACAAAAAAATGGAGAGCTTTCTCCAAATTTTGTACTCGGATCATTGTATGTAAATATTTCATATTTTATAGGTTCTAGTTTGTAAAAAAATAAACCAATAAAAATAGCCAAGAGAAATACTTTGGAATCTCGACTCGAAACCATTCTTTTTTTCCTTCGAGTAACTTCCCTAACGAATAAAAAGAAAATACCAGTAGCACAAAAACAGAACTGACTTCAGGTAAATTAAACAAATGCATCCTCTTTAAAAAATACAAGGTTAGAATTGTCGGAAATATAAACTGAAAGAACAAATACACTCGGTAAAAAAACTTTCCAGAAGGCAAACGATGTAATGGATTATGTACTTTGTTTGCCAATTCTAATCGATGGTGGGACAACCATACTTTTGGATCTCTCACACCGCGGTCCATAACCATTTGTAAGTCATCTGGTCGAACAGATGGATAGGAAAAAAAAGAAACAATCCCTTGCCACTTGTTCTTTGTGTGAATTAAATCTGAAAATAAATCTTTTAATACATGCACGTTTGCATTGATAGGATCATAATTATGTAATTGTGATGTGAGACCATACCTTGGTTCAAAAGTTTCTTCACAATAAGTTCCAAATATTTTATCCCAAATAATAAAAACGCCACCATAGTTTTTATCAATGTATTCTGGATTCATCGCATGGTGTACTCTGTGGTGAGAAGGTGTCACAAAAACTGCTTCAAACCAGCTAGGAAGTTTTTTTATAGTACGAGTATGAACCCAAAATTGATACGTCCGATTGAGTGCATCTATGATGAGATATGATTCGACAGGGAAACCGAGAAGCGCTAGCGGCAAATAAAACATTCCGATCCCAATGTTACGAATGAAGGATTGTCTGAGGGCAACTGACAAATTGAATTCTTCACTCGAATGGTGGACTACATGTGACGCCCAAAGGATTTTGATCTCATGACTATACCGATGAGCTAAATAAAACAAAAAATCTAAAAGCACAAATAATACGATCCAATGTAAAAAGGAACTTGGACCTAGAAAAATTTTACTAAGTGTTTCCACACCGATGGACAAATCGTACAACTTGGAATATAGAAACACAATTCCTAATAAAATAAGACCATCAAATATCCGACTGAGAACACCCAAACTTAAATCAGCAAGTGAGTCCTCGTAAAAGTAATAATCTTTTTTCGTGTACCGAGTGTAGATAATTTCGATAAGCATCAAAAGAAAATAAAAAGGAACAATGGATTCAATCAGTCTCATATTTTAAACCTTAAAGATTTTTATATCGCTATCAAAGCAGAAAGGAAAGCAAGTACCTTTCCTATGTTTTCGATTTAGTTTAAAAATTTAAGATCAATGATTCCTTCATATCTATTGAAGGAATCACTTGTTCGTTATTGATTTATACCTAAAAACAATAACGAACAACAAAATTATTTTAATTGTTTGCTGAGCTCAAGATTCATTTCAGAGAAAGTTTGACTAAGTGCTGAGTTCCATCCAATCACAAGAGACTCGGCATCCTTTTTTTCGATCACTGCATTTTGTTTATATGTTTTACGGAAAACTGGAGAGGAAACACTATCCTTATCTTCATATACAACAACTTCAAACTCAATAACTGCTTTTGGTTCTTTAGATCGAAAGTCACCATACAATTGAGAAAGATTAAGTTCGATATAATGAGTCACACCAACTTTTGTGTGAAGATTAGCATCCCACTCAAAGTTTCCTGAGTGTATTAGTGATTTGGAAAATTCTTCTTTGAAATTATGAGCTGGTGGAATAAAAAATCCATTATAAAAATCAGATTCATACACCACGTTATCCTTGCGGTATACAAATTCTTTTCCTTCGAATCTAGGAGAAATAAATACTTTTCTCACAAAAAAAGTTCGAGGTTTGGGTGGTAAAAACAACTGTTTGGATTCAGATGTTTCAATTAAAAAAAATCGTTTCTCCGGGAAGGTTTTACTCACTCCAAAACATTGAGTAAACAGAAAACTAAAAATACTAACTAACAAAATACGAAATATAAATTTCATCTAGATCATTTCCATAATTTAGACTTATTTGGAGCATCTCCAAATAGGAACTGTGAAGGATATTTTTTTGCATTAGCCGTGACTTCCTTTAAGTCTTCCGATGCAATTCTCAAATTTTCAATCGAAGTAGAGATATCACCTTGGTTAGATGCAAGGAGAGTATCCAGTCGTTTGAGAGTGGTTTGTAGTTGGACAACAGTTTGGTCCAATTTTTTAGGGAGATTTTGTGTTTCTGGACTTGCAATCAGTGCTTTAACCTCACCATTTGTTTTACGCAAATCAACAAGTAATAACGTGGCTTCTTTAGTTAAGTCACCTAATCGTGCATCCAAAATCGTTTGGTTTAAGTTTTTAATCAAATCACCTACACCAAATAAAATTTTATCAACATCCGCTTTTTCGACTTTTTCAAAAAACTTATCTACCGATGCAGTAAACCTTGAAATGGTACTTGGTGCAGAAGGGATATATACTGTTTTTGGCTCCCATTCTATGTATAATGGTGGATTTTTTTCTGGATTTAAATAATCCACTTCTAAATAAGCTGTACCAGTTAATCCTTGTGATGCGAGCCTGACACGAAGCCCACTTTTGATCATTCGTTCTACTGTTTTTTTCAAATCATTTCCATAAACACCTTTCACAAAATCAGGCACCGACATTTTAATGAGTACATATCTGCCATATCGTAATGCAGTATCTTCATTTAATTTGTCTGCATATTCATTTTGAACGAAAGTAATTTCTTGAACCGTTCCGACTTTCACACCACGGTGTTTGACAGGTGATCCAATGTCCAAACCTTGTACGGATTCATCAAAGTAAGTTTCTAAACTCACCGATCTTTGGAAAATATTTCCGGCCGTAAATACAATTAAAAATAATATCAATGTAAAAAAGCTAACTAAAACAAACACACCAACTTTAAAATAAATTTTACTAGATTGATTCATAAGGGAGCACTCTCCTGCGGGATACGATTAAAAAATTGCCTAACAAATGGATCCTTTGATTTTTCTTTCAAATCTTTTGGTTTTCCTTCTGCTATAATACCTTTTTGGGATTTGTCTAACATGATCACACGGTCTGCCATCGTGAAAACTGATGGTAACTCATGTGTTACGATTACAAAGGTGACTCCCAATGTTCTAGACAAACGAATGATCAAATGGTCAAGTTCCACACTTGTGATAGGATCAAGTCCAGCGCTTGGTTCATCTAAAAATATAATTTCAGGGTCCATTGCCATCGCACGAGCAATGGCAGCTCTTTTTCTCATTCCACCCGAAAGTTCAGAAGGAGCAAGGTGGGCAAATGGAAACAAACCTACCATTTTTAATTTGGTCATAACAATTTCATTCATGATGGGAATGGGAAGGTTAGTAAACTCTTCAAGAGGTAATCTTACATTCTCTAATAGTGTCATGGATCCAAATAAAGCACTTTGTTGGTACATCACTCCAATTCGGTTCCAAATGTTAACTTTTTGTTTGCCTTCAGCAAGAACGATGTCGTCCTCATCGATCCAAATCCTACCACTGAATGGTTTTGTTAAACCAATCATATTTTTTAATACTGTCGACTTCCCACAACCTGAGCCACCAAGGATTCCAAAAATTTCTCCTTTGTAAACATCGAAGGAAATGTCTTCCATAATCACTGTTTGACCGTAACCAGTTGTTAGGTGTTCGACTCGAATGATTGGTTTGTCTTTCATATACGTAAATAAAAGTATAAGACGGAAAAAATTCCATCTAAGATAGAAACCAAGATAATAGAACCAACAACTGCAGAAGTTGTCGATTCTCCCACCGCACCTGCTCCCGAAGCGGTTTTTAAACCTCGGTAACAACCAATCGATGCGATGATCATTCCAAAAAAATAAGATTTTAGAAGTCCACCTAAAATATCGGAAAGTCCAACGGCAATGTTCACTTGGTTCACGAATGTAATCAATGGAAATCCAAAACTGACAAGTACCACTGCACCTCCAATGAGACCAAATAAATTGAACACAATAGTAAGCAAGGGAGTGACAATTAGTGATGCCACAAGCCTTGGAATGATGAGGAATTGAACAGGAGGTAGGCCCATCGTTGTGAGTGCATCAATTTCTTCAGACACCTTCATAGTCCCTAGTTCTGCGGCAAAGGCTGAACCTGATCGACCAGATAAAATAAACGCTGTCATGAGTGGGCCAAGTTCCCGAAAGAGTGAGAGCCCAACAAGGTTCGCAACAAAGATCTCAGCGCCAAATCGCCTCATAGGTATCGCAGACTGAAATGACATGATAAGCCCCAGCAAAAATCCTATCATCGCAATGATGGGAAATGCATTGACTCCCATTGACTCGGCGACTCGAAAACTATCTTTCCATCTGATTTTGGATGGATGTAAAAACGAACGCCAAAACGAAACAGTAAGTTCTCCCGTAAATGTGATGAGGTATTTGAATTCCAACAAAGAATCAATCGTAAGTTTTCCAATTTGTTCTGATTTTCGTAGGGCTACCGCCAATTGTTCTTTATATTTTTTACTATCATCATTTGCGATATTTAGCAGGTATTGGAATTTTTCATCTAATCCATGTAAGTTGAATTGGATATTCTTAGATTCAGATTCTGTTCTGACTAATTTTAAAAAAGAAATCCCAGATGTGTCGGTTTCGATCAGTTTGTTTGCATAAATTGAAATATTTCTAGGTGAATTTTTTGATAGTAGATCAAAAAAAGTCACCCAGTCTTTCGAAACTTCTTTTGTATTAAAAATTTCGGGTAAATGGATTTCTAAGGTGTTTCCTTCCCATAAAAATGAAGATTGTCTTTGATTAGATTCCACGATTCAAACGTAAAACTAATTCCGAAGGAACACTAGGCAAGTGATTTTATTTTACATTCTAACCCATTCTTTAGAAGCTTCTATATTTATGGGGAATGTAACAATCCACTTCATTGCGTTTTCTGCTGGTTTATCCTTTTTGTTTGCGATAGGCGAATTGGTTAGGACAAATGCGAGCCGCCAGTCCAGGGTGCAGGGTTTGTTATTTTTGTTCGCAGCCTTATTCCAAACTCATACATATTTGACTTGCACTGAACTCTATCAACTTTACCCACATTTTTATTTAGTACATCTACCCTTCACTGCGAGTATCGGTTCACTACTAAAACAGTATTTTTCGGAACTCTGGAATGAAAATCCAAACAAAAATGAATTTTCCCTTTGGGAACTGACTCCAGCATTTTTGGTAATATTATTTATGTTACCTTTTTATTTTTCCTCAGCAGAGGAAAAAATTGCGATCCACCAGATGTATCTATCAAAAGGAGTCCCCTTACGATTTCAGCTCATCATTTTACTTGCGGTCCTACCCATATTTTACTCCGCTTATTATGTATTCTCCAATATGTTCCGGTATATCCGGTGGGAATCTTTTAAAAAGTCAGCACACTTACGTTTGGTGGGTCTTGTGGTAGGTTTTGGAGCATTTGCCAGTGCCATCGGAGTTTATACATTATTTTTCCATGCAAGGCACGGACTTCAGATTGTTTCTTTTTTCATATCTTGTCTCATCATCGGCATTTACCTTTTGAGACAAAAAAGTCCTGAACTTTGGGGTGAAGTACAAAGGATTGTCATCGAAGAAAAAAAATACCAAACATCCCAATTGGGTTCATTTGATTTGTTAGAACTCCATAACCGATTTAAATCTTTGATGGAAACAAAAAAAGTTTACTTAGATGAAACAATCAATTTGGAAAAACTTGCAAAACATATGAATTTATCAGAACACCAACTCTCAGAATTTCTAAATACCCATTTGAAAAAAAGTTTTTTCCATTTAGTGAATTACTACCGTATTAAAGAAGCCAAAGATTTATTTGCAAATCATCCTGAAAAAAACATTTTAACCATCGCGTATGAAGTTGGTTTTCCTTCGAAATCCACTTTTTATGATGCCTTCAAACGTGAAGTGGGACAAAGCCCCAGTGAATACCGTAAGAATTTGAAAAATTAAAAACGAACGGACCGATCCGGAATCTTTTTTATTTCCGAATGGACCGATTCGGTCGATTGGTTCCCCAAAACAAGGTATGCTAGCAGTAGTCTAAGTCAGGTCAGGAGAAAAATATGTTTGGTGGTCCCGTTCAATGTGAATTGGTTCTCGATTGTGTAACCAAAATTGGTTTTGCACAAGGTGTTTTGAATTTGATACGTTATTATCCCATCGCGGGACTTGCTTTTCTTTTATTCTATGTTTGGCGAAAAGATTTCTTTGAAACATATCGCATCCAAAAGGTTTACCCAAAAGCTGAGAAAGTTTGGAAAGAATTCCGCCAATCAGCAGTTACCTTATTAGTTTTTACTCTGGTAGCTGTCACAAACATCACTTTGATGAAAGCCAAAATTGTTCCAAGTGCTGTATACTTTGGACCTGTTTCTGGTGTTTGGGAAATCAGTTATATTTTCATCAGCTTTGTTATTTTTACCATTTGGCATGAAACTTGGTTCTATTGGATGCACAGATTTGCTCATTTAAAGAAAGTATATCCGCATGTACATTCAGAACACCATCAATCAGTAAATCCTTCTCCACTAGCCGCATATAGGTTCCAAGCAACAGAGGCATTTTTAGAAGCCATCTATATTGTACCGTTTGTGATGTTTGTGCCTGTGCATTTTTATGTAGTACTATTTCAAACTTTCTATGCGATGATCCTCAATATCTGGTGGCACCTTGGATATGAATTTTTTCCAAAAGGTTGGGCCTCCCACCCCATAACAAAATGGATCAATACATCCACTCACCACAACCTCCACCACCAAAAATTCCACGGGAACTATTCCTTGTATTTCAATGTTTGGGACCGATTGATGGGGACTAACTTTGCCAATTACGAGGAATATTACGAACAAGTAGTTGAGGGAAGAGAAAAGAAAAAACGGGAAAAGAGATTGGAAGGGAAAACAAAAATAGACCAAGAATTACTTGCATCCTAACTCTTGCTAGGTTAACAGACAAAAAATCCAAATTAAAATTCGGAATCACATATATTCTAGACTCGTGTATATGTGATTTCATTCCATTTGATCTGCCTTCATTAACTAACAAATGAATGAAATGATTCTTTTTGAATATCCGATTGACTGCTCTCACCTCGAAGTTATTTAACGGAAATGCAGGTGAAATTCAATGCAATATAATATCAAAGACAAAGTTGTCCTCATCACAGGAGCAACCGGCGGTATCGGTGCCGCTTCTGCACGAGAACTATATAATTTTGGAGCAAACTTAGTTCTCACTGATCTTTCACAATCAAGTTTAGATCAATTAGCTTCCGAATTTGAAAGCCATCGTGTGATGACAAAGGTCATGGATGTTACCAATTGGGATTCCATAAGAGAAGTGAAAGAGTTAACCATAACGAAATTTGGCAAACTTGATATTGTTTTTGCCAATGCTGGGATCTCCTGGAAAAATTCAGCTCATACAATCCTCAGTTGTCAGGAAGAAGAGTTTGAGACAATTTTAGAAGTTGATTTAATGGGTGTTTGGCGGACAATCAAAACGACACTTCCAGAGATCATCAAATCTAAGGGTCAAGTGATTGTTACCTCGTCTATTTATGCTTACACGAATGGAATGTGTAATGCTCCCTATGCAGTTTCTAAAGCTGGGATCGAAATGTTCACTCGGTCATTAGGTGCGGAAATCATTGGGAAAGGTGCAAGTGCTTCTGTTTTATATCCAGGTTGGATCACAACTCCATTAACAAAAAATGTCTTCGGTGGCGATCCTTTAACAACCAAAATGCGAGAATTAGGTTTCCCTGGATTTTTAAAAAAACCAATCCCTCCGGAAAAGGTTGCAAATGCGTTAGTGAAGGGAATACTCAAACGAAAACCAAGGATCACAATCCCATACCGTTGGATACCAATCCAATGGTTCCGAGGTATTTTTGGAAATTTATCAGATTTGTATTTATCCAAGCACAAAACATTACAAAAACTCCTAACCGACTTAGAGGTTAGGTAGGATTCAATTCGTTACCAAAACATAAAAACAAAAACCTAATCCGAACAAATAAATGCAATTGTGTTGCATTTATTTGTTGCAACTAAATTGCATTTGCGAAAATTGTCAAATGAGGTATTTTTATGTTTAGGAATTGGTTTTATTTATGTTTCATCATATTTGTTGTCCAATGTAGTGCGGATCAAAACAAAGTTGAAAATGATCTGTTGCTTGGGCTGACAGCGATCAATATTTTAGATAATCCAGGAACGATCGCATTTGCATTTGATCCTGAGAAAGATGATGAAATTTTCTTTTACAGTATCAAAGAAAATCGAGTTGTAAATGTTACTGAAAATATTGGTCGCGATTTAGCCCCTAGATGGAACCCAAGTGGTTTCCAATTAGCCTTCAATAGTCGTCGAACAATACATGGCCATAATCGACCAGAAATCTATACAATGGACTTCCCTACCAAAACAATAAAAAGAGTCACTACAACAAGTGCACCAGATGAAAACCAACGTGCCGCTTGGTTCCCAGATTCAAATGCATTAGTTTTTCAAAGAGGAACCTATTTTGCACCTGCTCGGCTTCGATTGATGAAAAACGATCTTAAAACAGGAACTGAAACAGTATTGTATGAAGCTGGTGACAAATTACATGCTGCTCCTGCTATTTCAGCAGATGGAACAAAAATGATATTTCAGTCTAACAAAGATTTTGCTGGTACCTTTCCATCTAGATTGTATATGATGAATCTTACAAATTCACAAATTTCTAATTTTGCCCACCCAGAAGTAGACTTAGGATCCGATTCTGATCCGAAATGGTCATTGGATGGAAAATGGATCACCTTTGCTTCTGCTAGAAATGGAGGAGGCAACTATAATCATATTTTCATATCCAATGTAGATACAGGTGAGATTCGCCAAATTACATTTGGAGATTTTAATGATTCTTCACCTGATTTTTCCCCCAACGGTAAGGATATCGTATTCCAATCCAATCGTTACAGAGAATACGGACTTCATATTGTTTCAATCGATTCAAAAGAAGTTCGATATTTACGTGAAGGGAGGACTCCTGTTTGGACATCTCGTTCTCTAAGTGAGCTTGGATATTAACGTAATCGACCCAAACATCACATGAATCATTGATTCATGTGCACCTCAAGAGGACCTTAGTTAGGGAGAAAGCTTTTGAGGTGCATCTATGAATTCCCTTCCCCTACACCCCATCTTATTTTTTTCATTTTTGCGACATAAATGCCTTCAGGAGGAAGGAAAACCGTCCGAAAAGGAGTGTAGAGAGGAAGAGAAATATGTTTGAAGCAACACATTTCATGAAAACTCAAGACCTACTAGAACGAGGCCTTGGCGCAGCCACACAAAGACGGAAAGTGATCACCGACAATATTGCCAATGCGGATGTACCGAATTTCAAACGTTCTGAAGTTGTTTTCGAATCTATGCTAAAACGAGCCATTGAATCGGAAAAAATTGAAAAGGAAAAGGCCGTTCCTACAAAAATCACAAACGATCGTCATATTGAATTTTTTAAACCTCTCGACTACCGTGATGCCAAACCGAAAACCAATTTGGATTATTTAACCACAATGAGACCCGATGGAAACAATGTGGATATTGAAAAGGAAGTGGTAGAAGCAAACCAAAACCAAATGAGTTATAGTTTGATGATTGATCGTTTGAACCAGAATAACCGTCTCCTCAACATTGTGATGAGAACCAACTAAGGAGTAAATTATGGGTATGTTTGATTCGATTAATATTTCTGCGACAGGGCTTTCTGCTCAAAGACTCCGTATGGATGTCATCTCCAATAACATTGCCAACTCAACTACAACGAGAAACACCAATGGTGATGGTCCATTTCGTCGAGACCGAGTTATCCTAACACCGATTAACCTCAGAACACAATGGAAAAGCCCCGTGTATCCATTTGGTGTGGCCCCAGGAGAAGGGAAAGGGGTGAAAGTAATGAAGATCGAAAAGGATATGAGCCCTCTTCGTTTGACTTACGACCCAACCCATCCAGATGCGATCCAAACTGGTCCGAAAAAAGGGTATGTCGAACTCCCGAATATCAACATTGTCACAGAGATGACAGACATGATCTCTGCATCACGCTCTTATGAAGCCAATGTACAACTCATCAATGGCTCAAAAGCGATGATGAACAAAGCCATGGAAATCGGTCGGGCCTAATTACGCCTGGCCCTACTACTTTTCCTTTTTGTTGGCCTCTCACATTTTCTGATGTGACATAATTTTTTACTTTAGATTTTTGAGATCCTACCGATGATTTGAATGAGGGATTCGCCATGTCCATTGATCGCATTACAAACCTATCATCTTCCACCTACAAACCACATTCTTTACTACCACAAGGGGACAAAGTGGGAATCTTTCGTTCTGATGAACGCCATTACGGAAAAACGAATGAAGCCAAATCTCCAGATGAAGTGGCCGGCACATTTGCTGATGCATTAAAAAAAGCATTTGAACAAGTAAACGACCAACAAGTAGAAGCAGATGAACTCACACAAAAAATTGTTTTTGATCCAAACTCAGTGGAACTCCATGATGTGATGATTGCTGCAGAAAAAGCAAGGATTTCACTTACCTTCGCCAAAACCATGTCAGATGGATTCGTAAGAGCTTACAGAGAACTCACAACATTAAGATAATTTAAGTAGTATGTAAGAGCGATATTTCGTCTTATCTGTCAATTGATAGGACGACCAAACACTCGTTCTACGGCCTCATACCGGATTTGGATTTGGTCAGTGGGACGAACTTTCACTCCTCGTTTCATTTGGACACCGTCCATCCTTTCTCCATTTACATACACCACCCAACCTTCATTCCAAGTATTCCGCACACCATTCACTTCCATAATTTCCTCAGTTCGGTTGGTGGAGATAAAACGCATGGAAGGATCTTCTTTTTTGGACAATTCAGCGAGAAGGAAAAGTAAATCCTTCGATTCAAATAGTCCCGATGGAATCAATTTGTTTTCTTCAAAATCGCGGGAGATGAATTGGATTTGGATCGTTGGTTCTTTTGTTTTGTTTGCAGAAGTAGAGGAAAAGCAACTCACAAAAAATAGAATACTAGTAACAAAAATGATCAAAACAAAGGAATTGCACATTCTCTGTAATTGATTTAACTTCAGTTTTGGTAGTGGAATTGGATTCATTTATATGTTTTAAGAGTGTTTTTCGGATTTTTCATACGCATACACCAAACCTTGTGCGTTCAAATTTACATCTAAACGCAGAAGAGCCCAATCTTTATCCGTGAGAGACACTTCATTATCATCGGCCAAAATTTGCATCATTTCTTTTACTTTTGTTTCCATAAATGGAAGGCGATTTTCTTTCGGAATGTTTTTTAAATCCAACATGGCGTCATGACAAAGTTGTAATCCTTTTTTTAAATCCCGAGCCCAATGATTTAAGTTTTGGATTGGTCCAAAATGTGTCAAATAACAAAGATTAGCCCCTGTGCCCAAAATCAAATCAATCGAATTAATAGCTTCCTTTGCATCAAAGTCTGTAGGAGTGGTTGTAGGAAAAATAAATGATTTTCCATTTTCAAGATGTGGGTAAGAGATTCCAAAAGAATCACCGGTAAAAATTCCATTCAATTTTTTGTCATAAATACAAAAGTGATGATTCGCATGTCCCTTTGTATAAATGAATTCAAAGCTATGGCTTCTCCAATCCAAAAACTCGCCATGTTCCATGACACGAACTCTTTCTTTTGGAATGGGTCTGATTTCCCCATACAATTTTTGGAAATTTTCTTTTCCATAGACGGAAGTAGCACTTTTGATGAGAAGGCTTGGATCAATCAAATGTTTGGCAGTCTTTGGGTGGGCAAGTAAGACTGCATTTGGGCATTTTTCTAGTAAATACCAAGCTCCACCAGCATGATCTAGGTGAACATGTGTTACGATGATGTAATCGATACAATTAACATCAATTTGGTGATTTTCCATAACGGAAAGGATTTTGGGAATGGCATGTGTTGTATTTGTCTCAATGACAATTCCATGCCCCTCCTCTTCGATGAGATATGCAGAGGCAACTTGTTTTAGGTCAGCGTATTCAGTATCGATCGTGAAAAAAGATCCCATACCATAGTGTAAACATAGGAAATCACTTTGTCAGCTTAATTTCTAATTTCAGATTTCCGAATCAAGGTGATCCAAAATTTAAAATTAAATATCTAATTTCTTTTCAATCGGTAATTCCAAAATTTTTAGTATCTTTTTTGTCTCCAGTTCCAATTCTTCTTGGGAAAATTTCAATTCCCTACCTGCTGTTTCGGTGACTAAGTCCATTTTCTCTTTGGGAAGCATTCCTAGGGTTCCGAGTCCTGTCCTTCTTAAGAAGATATCTGTCAATGTTTTTGCCATTTCGTAGCGGATAGCAAAAACTACCTCCGCTAATATCTCGCCATCCACACTTAAGACTGTTCCCCATTTTGGATTTTCCTCTACCAAAGCAAGGATGGTTTCATAGTCCACTCCATAATGGCGTACAAGGTAATCAATAGTTGATTCCGAAAATTCTTTGTGTTTTTCTTTTGCTTTGGATATAAAATCTTCAATCCCTATGATATGACTTCCATATAAATGTTGTTTTGCGGAGATACTGGGTTTGAATTTTTGTTTAAGTTTTTTCTGAATGGATTTAAAAATAGTCTCTGCAAAATGTCTACTTGTGGTATACTTCCCTCCAGCAGCGGTGATAAGTCCTCTGATGCCATCCTTTTCATGGTCATACAATTCTGATCTTCGTGATGCTGAATAAGTATCATCACTTGCTTCGGCAAGTGGTCTAAGTCCACCATAAGCTGCAATTACGTCTTCTTTTTTTAGTTTAATTTTTAAATGTGAAGTTTCATTGATATATTCAATAAATTCGGAGATACTTTCCTTTGTGAGTTTCCAATCTTCCACCTTACCAAAGTAAGACTTTTCAGTTGGACCGATCATGGAATGACCACGCCAAGGGGCAAAACTAAAATGACCTTTCTCTCCCACAAATAATGTCATGATAGGTGTAACTTGTTTTGTGATGAGATAAATTCCTTCTGATCTTTTTTTAGGAAAAGGCACTTCTGTTTTTTTTGATTTTGCGAGGACATCTTGTGTCCATGGTCCCGAAGCATTGATCGTAACTTTCGAATGGATTTTGTAATCTTTTTTGGACAATGTATCAGTCACTTGAATGCCAACGACAGTATCTCCATCCCATAAAAGTTCCTTCACTTCTGAGTAGTTTGATACTTTAGCACCATACAATACTGCAGATTTTAGAAAACTAAGAGTTAATCTTTCGGGACTTAGACAAATTGCATCGTAAAAATATGCAGCATCTTCATAATCACCCAACTTTTGTTTCAATAGTTCTTTACGTTTGAGATAACGATGGTTTGGAATTTTTTTAGATCTGTCCCAAGTCCAAGCTTTGTCAAAAGATAAAAGATCATAAACGAACAAACCGAGCCTTGCAATGATCCCAGGTTTTGGAAGGATCATAGGATATGGATATACCAGGTTAGGTGCAATGTTTGAAAGATTCCTTCTCTCTTTTAATGCTTCCCTTACAAGTCCAATTTCAAATTGTTTTAAATAACGAAGTCCACCATGGATGAGTTTTCCTGTTGCTGCAGAAGTTGCCCCACCAAAGTCTTTTTTTTCAACTAGGCAAACGGAACAACCACGACTTGCCACTTCATATGCAAGTGTTGCTCCTGTAATCCCACCACCTATGATGGTTACATCAAAGGATTCATCCTGGAAAGAGTCGATGAAGCGTTCTAGTTTTAAATTCAATTAAATTTCTCCTCATTTTGTAACCAAACTTTAATTTGGTATTTTAAATTCTCTCGTTCACTTTCTATGTCCCAAAGCCCAAGTCGTAAAATCAGTGATGAAAGTCTCCATAAATTCAGATCAGATTCAGTTATGCCACTTCGACGTTTGTAAGACTTCAAATAACCATGTAAGATAAACTTACGTACCAAAGTGTAAAATAAAATCTTTAACTTAGGAGTGCCGGGCCATAACTCAGCATCGGTAAACAGTAGTTTGGTAAAAGAAACATCGGCGCATGGATTCCCTTTGGCAGCAGTCATCCAATCGATTATGATCCTATCTTTACCCTGTATGATTACATTCTCAGGATGAAAATCTAAATGTAGAACTGAATCACCTTCAGGTAAATTTTGTATATATGTTTGGATGGTCTCTTTTTGATTTGGAGATAAAAATTCTAAGGGTTTCGCCGCCAAACACTCGCTTAAAATCAACTTAATATCTTTTAATTTTTGGCTTTTAATTTGATGCATTCCAAAATGTAAGTCTGCAAGGGTATCGGCAATTCGAAAGAGTTCAATCGGATTTTTGTCTGGTAACTTCGTTAATGAAATTCCTTGTAATCGATCAAAAATCAATCCATACCTATCACCTACTCTTACCTTTCCATAACATTGCATCCCTGTCACATGCAAACGAAACACTTCCAATGTATTTACATATTCCGTTTCCATTTCCGCTTTGTTTGTATGGGCAAAAAACAATTTGAGAATTTGGTTGTTTGGCAACAAAAACAAATCCGCAGACCGACCAATTGCAAAAGGAACACCTAAATTTTCTTTGTTTAGTTCAATATATGAGTCCATTTCTCTTCTCTCTCGATTATGAATTTAATATTTCAAAATGTTTTTTATTGGACGCGTATAGATTTTTAAATACTGAAAAGTTTTTATCATATATGGTTTTTAAGTTGGGATTAGGAGTCCAAGTTTTATCAACAGGGATCATTCGTTTGATTTCTTCATACTTTTTGATTTTCCCAAGACCTAACGCTACGATAGCGGCAGCTCCGATGGCGCCAACATTTTCTGAATGTTCAACTCTTTCTATGGTTTTTCCCGTAATGTCAGCTAACATTTGGCATATAAAACTAGACCTGGCAACTCCACCAACAAAACGAATGGAATTCGAAGTTTTGACTTTCTTATTCGACAATTCGAGAATCCATCGTTTATGGAATAAAATTCCTTCAATGACGGAACGGATCAAAACACGTTTTCCAGTATGTAAGCTGATATTAAAAAAGATACCTCGTGATTTTGGGTCTTCAAAGGGACAACGGTTTCCATGTAACCACGGTGTAAAGATAACACCTTGTGAACCAGGTTCCGTGTCTTTGATGGAATCAAACATAAACTCAAATAAACTTTCGTAAACGGAATCAGGGTCATCAGTGATTTTCTTTTTTTCTAAATATAAATCAATTTCATCTAATGCCAAATGGTCTTTTACCCATTGTAAACATTTCCCTGATGTTTCTTGTTCCCCAAAATAATTATAATACCCATCTCTTGCACCGACGATGGATGCAATCCTTGCATTAATATCGACAGTTCTTTTTTTAGTCACGGTTCCGATCCAACCAGAAGTCCCTGCATAGATATGGGTATCACCGAGGGTAACTGCTCCTGCACCCACTCCTATGAGAGAGGCATCTCCACCACCACCAAACACAGGTGTATCGGGCATGAGGTTTAAAAAATCTGCAGATTCTTTCGTTAACCCACCTACTTTATCTTCTGCATTGATGATCTTTGGTAAATGTTCACGTTTCACCCCAAACAGTTTGCAAAGTAGTGGACTCCAATTTCCTTTTCCCTTTCTTGAATTATATAAAAATGTAGCAAATGCAGAATCCCTTGTCATCACTGCTTGGTTTGTAGAGCGGGCAATCAAATATTCTTTGACATCAAACCACCACTTCACCTTTCGAAAGTTATCTGGCTCATTTCTTTCTACCCATTTATATTTCCATAGTGGATCTTTTACACTCGCTGCCACTGCCCCAGTGATCCAAAGTGATAACAAAAGTTTGATGGCATTGATACCTTCAATTTTGAGTCCATGTAAGATCCCAGTTTTCATTTCCAAACCAGCTCTTTGGTCCATATAACTCATTGCATTTCGGACTGGCCGGAATGTTTCATCGACTAACACAAGTCCTTGCATCTGGGAACAAAAGGAAATCCCCTGAATGAATTCTTTTTTAACCCCACTCTCATCTAATACGTCTTTTGTGGTAGATTGCATCGCCATCCACCAATCTTCAGGATTTTGTTCGGCACCCCCATTCGGCAAAAGTTGAATTGGGTATTCTTTTGTAGCAGAAGAAACAAGTTCAAGAGTTGAATCCATTCGAAAGAGGCAAGTTTTCACCCCAGTCGTGCCAATATCATAGGCTAGAATGTAATCTTTTTCCATGGAAACTCCTTCGCTTGGGGGTTCTCACTCTCCATTTTCTTGTTTTACCCCTCAAATTAGGGCAAAATTGAGATTTTTCTTTCCCAAAGAGAAAAAAGTGAGTGATCACTCACAAGGATTTAGTAGGATCAGCTCCGTTGGCAATCGATTTTTAATCTCCCTCTACCTTTTCTGAGCAGACTCACCAGATTTGTGAAAAGGGGATTTGGAAATGAAATGTTACTTTTGGGAAACAAGGGAGTGATTTGTATGAACCAAGTACCAGTAAAACTTTATCGATACCGTTGGGTGGTACTATTTGCCTATATTGTGATCACTGCTACCATATGTTTACAATGGCTTACGTTTGCGCCGATCGCAAGGGAAGCGAAAGAGTTTTTCCAAGTCTCTGCCTTACAAATTGATCTCCTCTCCCTTATCTTTTTAGTCGTTTTTGTATTCATAGCAATTCCCGCTTCCTATGTCATTGATACTTATGGAGTGAAAATTGGTGTTGGATTTGGAGCACTCCTAACAGGTGTTTTTGGGTTACTCAAAGGTTTTTATGCAACAGATTATACAATGGTATTTGTTTGCCAACTTGGCCTTGCGATCGCCCAACCTTTTTTACTCAATGCGGTAACAAAAATCAGTGTATTATGGTTTCCGATCCAAGAACGAGCCACTTCAGTTGCTCTCGGAACATTAGCACAATTTTTAGGGATCATCATTGTGATGATCCTCACTCCTATTTTATTACACAGTGGACAAACCATTCCACAAGTGATGCAAGTGTATGGATTCGTTTCTATGTTATGTGCAATTTTATTTTTAGTCCTAGTGAAAGAAAAACCACCCACCTCACCAAGTACACATGGTGAAGACCATGAATTACCTTTTTTTGAAGGGATTTCTTTTTTATGGAAACAAGCGGATATGAAAAAAATTCTCTTTTTGTTTCTGATTGGGCTCGGTGTCTTCAATGCAGTGAGTACTTGCATTGATCAAATTTGTGAGATCAAGGGACTCACGACAGAAGAATCTGGTCTTGTGGGTGGTGTAATGCTCATTGCAGGGATTTTTGGTGGTGTCATCATCCCACCGATCTCTGACAAAATCCAAAAACGAAAACTATTTTTAATCATCGCAATGGTTGGGTTTATGGCAGGGCTTAGCATTTTTGTTTTATTGGAAGGATTTATAACCTTACTGTTTGGTTCGATTGTGATTGGATTTTTTCTGCTTGGAATTGGTGCACCCATTGGGTTCCAATACTGTGCTGAAATTACATCCCCTGCACCAGAATCAACTTCACAAGGATTATTACTGCTTGTAGGTCAAGTATCAGGAATTCTTTTTATCCTAGGACTTAACTTTTTTGGAATGGTATCGTTTTTATATGTTTTACTGGCACTAACAGCGATTACACTTGCTTTAGTCTTTCGTTTAAAAGAAAGTCCGTTTATGGAACCTTAACAGACACCAAGTGCTCGCCTGATGAATTTCATAACTGCTTGGACAATGTCTTCATCTTTATCAAAAACATCATCCCCTAAATAGATTTTCATCCTTTCTTTATAGTATACGGTGGCATAAGAGAATTGTAAGGACATAAAGATATTATCTAGTAAAAAAGCAGAAAGGTTACTATCCACATCCTTTTCAATTGTCCCTTCTTCCTTTGCCTTTTGAATCAAATCAATATAACATTTTGCAGACAAAGATTCCAACTCACCTGACAGGCGCGTAATGAGTTCATAATTACTTTCTGTTGTCATTTCATTGTATAACCGGATGATGTCTTGGTTTGTTCGAGAGTGAGTTTGGATGATCCGTACGATCTTTTCAATTTTACCAAAAAAATCCAAATCCATAGACAATACAGTTTCCAATGTTTTTTCCAATTGGGTGATGCCATAATCTACTACCGTAAGGAAAAAATCCTCTTTGGTTTCGAAATACTTATAAAGGGAACCAACACTGATCCCTGCTTTTTGGGCGATAGTATTGGTATTGGCACTGGTAAAACCGCGGTTGGCAAACTCAGAGATGGCGATGGATAAAATCCGTGTCCGTTTTTCTTCTGAAATCCGTTCGAAACTTTCGTTAAAATGTTTTGTGTCTGCCATACCCATCCCCGACCTATAAATGAAAAAAGGCTGGATTTCTCAAGGAAATTGATCTGAATTTCCAGAGAATCCAAGAAACTTTCTAAATTTTAGAAATTCCTTCTTGACAATGAGTGATGACTCACTCATTGTCAAGTCAAAAGAACCCTGACGAGGAAACAATCGTATGGCCACAGGCTTTTCCATCAACGAATACCCAAACGTAGAACAAACCTACAAAGACTTACGGAAATTAGTTTCCTTACCGATCCGTTCCATTCGCAAAAATGAAATGGAGAACATCATCCAAAACTATTTTGAAAAAAAATGCAGCAAGTCCAAAGCCATGATCACGAAGGCTTCGGAATACATCCCGGGCGGTGTCCAACACAACTTATCCTTTAATTTCCCGTTTCCATTAGTCTTCACCAAGGCAGCAGGTGCGTATCTTTATGATTTGGATGGAAACAAATACATCGACTTCTTACAAGCTGGTGGACCCACAGTCCTTGGAAGTAACCCCACGAGCGTTCGTAAAAAAGTCATCGAACTATTGGATTCCACAGGTCCTGTGACAGGGCTCTTCCATGAATACGAATACAAACTTGCAGAAAAAATTGTCGAACTTGTTCCTTCTGTGGAAATGTTTCGCATGTTAGGTTCCGGAACAGAAGCTTGTATGGCTTCCATTCGAGTGGCAAGGCTTGCCACGAAAAAGAAAAACATCGTCAAGATGGGAGGAGCCTACCATGGATGGAGTGACCAACTTGCTTATGGTTTACGTATCCCAGGTACAAGGCATTTTGAAGCCAATGGTGTTCCAAGATCGATCTTTAAATACACACAAGAATTTTATCCGAACGATTTGAACTCACTTGAATCTGTCCTGAAACGAAATCGTTTCTTTGGAGGAACTGCAGCTGTCCTCATCGAACCAGTTGGCCCTGAAAGTGGAACAAGACCTCTTGATCTCAATTTTAATCAAGGAGTGAGAGAACTTTGTAACAAATACGGAGCCCTTCTCATCTTTGATGAAGTGGTAACCGCATTCCGAATTGGACTTAGTGGTGCTCAAGGTTATTTTGGTGTGGACCCTGACCTCACTGTCTTTGGTAAGGTTGTTGCTGGTGGGTATCCATCTGCAGGTGGTCTTGGTGGAAAAAAAGAATACATGAAGTATGTATCTGCCGGATTACAGACAGGAACCAAAAAAGCGTTAATCGGAGGAACCATGGCAGCAAACCCACTTAGCTCCCTTGCCGGTTACTTTACGTTATGCGAAATGGAAAAAACAAAGGCATGTGAAAAATCAGGAAGAGCCGGCGACAGACTTACGAAAGGTCTACAAAAACTCATCAAAAAATACGATTTACCCTTTGTTGCCTTCAACCAAGGATCCATTTGCCACTTAGAGACCGTTGGTACAATGTTACTCGATATCGATATCAAAAAGTTCTGGACCATCAAAAAAACCATTGCAGAAGCACACAAACGGAAACATGCGATGGAAGAAATGGGAGCCGCTTATATGTCGGAAGGTCTTGTTACCTTAGCGGGAAGTCGTTTGTACACCAGTGCCTCTGATACAGATGAAGTGATTGATGATGCTTTGAAACGTTTTGACAGAGTCTTCCAAAAAGTGGAAGGGGTTTAAGAAAACAATCAACTGACAACAATCTTTTTGATTCTCAAATGAGATCAAAAATTTCTAGAAATTTTGAAAGGTTGGTAACAAGGCTCACATTCGTAAGCCTTGTTCAGTCATAGTGTAGAGTATTTTTTCTACATCTTTCATTTCGTTATATTGCCTTCCAGTGGGCGAACCCTTTGGTTTACCGGTCCACGTAGTCTTTTGGAAGATGACTCTCGATCAGCAATTCCCACCTTCTCCTCGAAAAGTACTTGTACAATTCAGGGAATCCATGGCATTATGTCTCAAATCTCGACGAGGCCCGAACTATGCCTGAACCACTGCAAAAGATCATCGATAATCTAAAAGAATTATTCAACAAACTCGACAAAACCAAAAAAATGATTTTGGCTGGGGTGCTTGCAGTGGTAGTGGTGGCCATCATCATCCTCTCCAATGTCTCTTCCCAAAGGAACCGAGTGGTTCTTTTCAAAGACTTGGATTCCAAAGACTTCTCAGAAGTCACAAAAAAATTAGATGCCCTTGGGTATTCCTATGGTTCTAGCGAAACAAGCGTCATCACTGTGGATCCAGAACAAAGGCAAGAGATTGTTACGAAACTTGCGCAAGAAAATTTAATCCCTGCTGGTGTCACTGGTTGGGAACTCTTTGATATTGAAAAATTCACAGAAACTCAATTTGACAAAGATATCAAAAAGTATAGGGCTCTCAAAGGTGCGATTGAAAAGTCGCTTAACACCTTACGTCCCATTGAAAAAGCAGATGTAAACATTGCGATCCCTGAAGGTGATTTGTTTGAATCCAATTCCTATCCAGTCAAAGCAAGTGTGATCTTACATTTCCGACCAGGTGTGGAAGGTATTAGTAAAAAAGAGATCAAAGGGATTGTGAACTTAGTCGCAAGAGCCGTTCCCAAACTCAAACCAGAAAACGTAAGTGTTGCCGATCCCGACGGAAAAATCATTTCTGATTTTGAAGAAGACTTAGAAAAAGAAAGATTAGAACTACGAATCGTTCAAGAAAAATTACGAATCGAAGAAGAAGAACGTGTTAAACGCCTCATTGATATCCGCAATACCTTACGTTGGTATTTGGGTGGAGAAGACAGAGTGGATATCACTCGGTTTGAATATTCCTTTAACTGGGACCAAGAATCCTTAACTGAAAACGAAGTATTACCAGTAGTTGCAGAAGAAGATAACCCAGATACTCCATATAACGAACGTAAATTGGTGGATGGCTATTCCTTAAAAGTATCTTCGAAAGAAACTAAAGAATCTTTTAAAGGGAGAGGGTTTACACCAGATGGTCCAGCAGGAACTGAGCCAAACCTTCCTCCAGGTTATAAAGATACTGATTACCAAAAAGCAGAGTATTCGAAAGACGAAAATATCAATAACTACGAATTCAACAAACGAGTCAAAGACATCAAACGCCAACCTTGGAAAATTGAAAAGATTGGTTTGTCTGTCGTTGTGGATGGAGTTTGGGAACGCAAAGAACGAGAAGATGGTTTGGGATATGATCGTAAGTACATCCCTGTTGCAGAACCAGACCTAAAACTCATTCGTAAAAATTTGGAAGCAGCGATTGGATACACTCGTTCCCGCGGTGACCAAATCAGTGTGATCACAATTCCAAAGGATAGAACCGAACAATTCCGTTTGGAAGATGAAGAATTCCAAAGACAACGTGCGATCCGCAATATGGTGATCGCATCCCTTGTGATTCTGATTTTACTCATCCTTGCCATTTTAGTGTATCGTGCGATCAAAAAAGAAATCGCAAGAAGAAGAAGACTCAGAGAAGAAGAACTTGCTGCCCAACAACAGATGATGAGGGAAGCAGCACTCCGTGTGATGGACGAAGGGGGAGCAGAGGTCGAACTCTCCCTCGACGAAAAACTCAGACGAGAGCTTCTCGAAAACGCTATCAACCTAGCGAAAGAAAAACCAGAGGATGTGGCTCAGTTATTACGCACATGGCTTGCTGAAGAAGAACAAACTTAAGTTAGTTGATATTTTAATTAATTTCAACTAGGATTCTTTTTTCCACCGAATATTGGCACCACGAGAAATCCGCGCATACACTTCTCGGAAATATTGGTTTGGTGCCTTACCATCAGGGTCTTGCGAATAACGAGGCCTTAGGCGGTGGACAAAATACATATCCAAATCACCTTTATTTTTCCCATGAATTTTCCCTCTATATTCTGTTTCAAAAAAGTACTTCACAAGTTCATAGGTATCTTTAGAAACATTGATTTTTCCTGTTTCCCCACCTGATTCCATGCGAGATGCGGTATTCACCGTATCACCCCAAATGTCGTATGCAAATTTAAACCGACCGACAACACCCGCAACCACAGGACCTGTATGGATTCCCAAACGTAATTCCCAAAATGGAAGGTTTAACGCAGATTTGATTTCCTTTAATTGATTCATAAAACTTTGGATTTCCAAAGCCGCCAAACAAGCGTCAATGGCGCTAGTTCTGTTTTCAACAGGTAGACCACCGGCACACATATAACTATCGCCGATGGTTTTTAGTTTCTCCAAATTATTACGCAAGATGATTTCATCAAATTGTGTGAAACAAGCATCAAGTTCCTCGATTAAACTTTGTTCATCCATACCTTCAGCAACTCTCGTAAAACCTTTGAAGTCAGTGAATAATACAGTCGCGTTTTCAAAACGTACGGGATTCACACTTCCTTTGGTTTTTAGTTCTTGTGCCACTTTATATGGCAAAATATTTAACAAAAGTTTTTCGGATTCTTCTCTTGCTTCTTCCGCTTTGTCTTGGGCAATGAGTGCTTTTTCTCTTTCTTCATCCGCTTTTTGTTTTTCCAAATCTAAGAGAAAATAACTTATATCAAGTTCTTCTGCGAGAGGCCTCGACATGATATAAACTACCAAATAATTAAAAAGAACCAGTGGCAATACAATCATCGTAAGATGGAATGCAGATTCCCCGACTCCGTATTGTTCTCGGATCAAAGGAAAATACAAAATTGCTGCGATCGCCATGGTGATGAGGCCAAGGTTTGCTAACCTCTGGCTGAGCTGGATGGTTCGTCCCTCTAGAGACAAAGCACCATGCCTTAAGACCGCATAACCAAGTAAAAACGCTGGAATAAACTGAAAATCAGCAATGGGGTAAATGGGAATTCCATGACTCGGTAACAAAGCTGCAAGCAGTAAAAGCGCAGACAATAAAAAGGAACCAATGATCCATTTGGATGCAAAATTGATATAACCTTTATTTCGTATGAACGTGAATAAGACTAAGACAAGGGCGATGGCACCATTTGCGCCAACGAGTAATTCAGCTGGGCCACCATGATGCACCCTAGACCACGGATAATCAAAGTATCCAACAAATAAATAGGGAGATGGAGCTAAAATGGCCGCAGTGATGCATAAGAAATCAATCCCTTGTAACCAAACAGGAGATTTCTGACCAATGGCTTCAAATACAAGCCTCACCATGATGCTAGGGGCAAAGGCAAAAGCGACAAAAGTCATTTGTGAAATACGAAGTTGTACTACATACGAAATGTTTAACTTAAGTGGAACCGATTGGATTACATAAAATCCAGTGAGAATGAGTGCAAAGGCACAAAGTTGGTTGATCCTTGCCGATGGATTGGCACCTGCTACTATGATCGATAAAAATACGGCACCAAACACCGATATAACGGGAGGAATTCCCCATGGATACCATTTAGCTGATTCGTAAGCATTTGGTGAAAGACCAAACGAAACACCAAAAGAGATAAAAATCAAAACAAAGGAAAGTAGAGCGAATAAAAAATAAAACATTCCATTCTTTTGGAATAGAAGTTCATTTACATCAAAAAAATCGGAGCGAAACACTCCATAGGCAACAAGTAACATTGGAATGAATAAAAAGAATCCACCAGGATACACTTTAAATCCTAAGATACTTGGTGCATTTAAGGTTGTGAGCAAAAATAATAAATTCACACCATGAAAAAGTGTTAGATGATAGTGTTTGCGAATGTATTGGTAATGTTTGATAAAGGAAGGAAGAATGAGTAAAAAATAACCTAGTGGTGCAAGGATCCCCCAAGGCCTGACAAAGGCACTACCTCGTGGGTATTTACCAAATGGAAATTCAAAAACTGTGGTTTCAAATCCTTTTCCTAATATAACACCTAAATACAAAACGAAACTGGCAAACCAACATACATAAGAATAGTATAATAATAGTTTGCTTTGTTTCCCTGTCATGTGATAGGCAAGGTAAAATGCAGTTGGTGCAAGAGGAGCAACTAAGAAATACAATAGATCATTCCAAAGAACAAGTGTTTCCACATCTTGGATCCAAGCTCTCGTTGTTAAAACTAGTCCCACACACCCAAAACTAATAAAAGAAATGGTTAAGTTCAGATGAAAATAACGATTATCTTCTTTTGATTTACGAAACTTTTGAAAGGCAAAATAACTTAAAAATAATCCAACAACAAAGGTGAGAATTCCAGGTGCACCATAAGGAATTTGATACCAAAAATATTCCCAATTGGATATAACCCCCTCTGGTTTTTCAAAATAAATTAGAGAATATGAATCCATCCTTTATAAGATCGGCTTTGAAATATTGAGAAAATAGCAAATTCTTCTATTTGACTCACTTCCTAAAATATTGTGCTATGTCGGATATGTTAGATCTCAATTTCCCAAAAAAGAACGCAACAGAATGGTTGGCAGCAGGAAAGTTTTTTGAATTCAAAAAATTCCAAATCTTTTACATACAAGAAGGCAGAGGGCAAAACTTAATCCTACTCCATGGATTCCCGACTTCCTCGTGGGATTACTCAAAAATCTTCAATGGATTAACACGATATTTCAATACGTTCGCTATTGATTTTTTAGGTTTTGGTTATTCATCAAAACCCACCAAACATACATATACGCTTATGGAACAAACCGATATCATTGAACATTTCATTGAAAAAAATGCACTCAAACGAGTAAAATTTGTTTTTCATGATTACGCAGTGAGTGTAGGACAAGAAATTCTAGCAAGGCATTTAGAACGTAAAGATCGAAAGTATGAAATTGATGGCGCTGTATTTTTTAATGGAGGACTATTTCCCCATTTACATAGACCTACATTCAAACAAAAACTTCTCGCCACACCTTTCTTAGGTGCTTTTCTTGCTAGGTTTTATGATGAAAAAAAGTTTGGTGTTGCGTTTAGTGATGTATTTGGAAAAAATACAAAACCTACAGAAAAAGAAATTTCAGTTTTATGGAAACTAATCACTTATCCTAGTAAAATACTTATCCCTCATAAACTTCTCAAGTATATCCCAGAAAGAAGATTGCACGGTGATCGTTGGAAAAATGCTCTTCTCCAAACAGAAGTCCCACTCTTATTCATCAACGGTGGCGAAGACCCAGTGAGTGGAAGCCATTTGGCCGATGAAATTGAAAGACTTCCGATCAAAAACAAAAAATTAATTCGGTGGCCAAACATCGGGCATTACCCTATGTGGGAAAATCCAGAAGAAAGTTTTAAAGAAATTTATGAGTTTCTAAAATAACCCAATAATTGCTAATTCATTTACATATGAAAATTTGAAAATGGATCCAACCCAAACTTTGGAAAATTGAGATCCTAGTTTAACAGTTGTAAAATGAATTAAGATCGATCAGATGGATTAGGGGTTGGTCCTTCCATCCCTGTTCCATCATCTGTTGGATCCGAATCAATGTTTTGTTCTTTTACTTTATATCGAATTTCAATTTTTTCAGGACTAATTTGAAGGATTTCAATCCCTTTTAAATCTTTGTTTTTTATAACCCTAACTTTTGCTACTTGTGGTTGGAGTTCTGGAATGATTTTATTTTTGATGGGGTCAAAGATATAATTACATGGGACTTGGGCAGTTATGCCTGTTAGGATTTGAGCAGACCGAATTGGTTTTAAAGAAAAATAACGAATCGCAACTTGTTCTTCTGATAATTCCGCATCTAATTTTGGATCCAAACCAGAACAAACAATAGGAATTCCAGCGGCAGTTTGTTCCCCTGTTTTATAAGAAAGGGGAATGATATTAACATTCACAGTTACATCTCTCGAACCGAGAACTCCTACTCCTTTTGGAAGCTCTGGAATTTTTACAGTTTTAGCAAATGGTTCCTTTCGATCGACAAGTGAAATTTCAGGTAACACTACTTTGTTGATTTTTTCTAAGTCTTGAGGTTTCCCACTAAGGGTAACCTTTTGAGGACTAAGGATTTGTGTCAGCTTTTCAAAGTTTGCTGGAGGATTCCCTTCAAACACAACTTCTAACGGAACAACCTTTAAACCTCTAGATTCAATTTCAACAGGGACTGTTTTTTTTAACTTTGTAACCTTAACTCCACTCGGTACACCCACAATTTTTTTAATAGGAACTTCTGTGACACCTAACTGAACATCTTCAGGATCAATCACTGCTTTCATAAATTGCGAATAATAGTTTACTACGTCTTTTAAACCTTCCACACGCACAGGAATGGTTTTTTCAGGATTTTTCGAGTAACTCAAATTACCGGATAACTTTGGATAGTCGATCGGTACATTGACAGTTTTGATTAATACTTTCGAGTTTTGCAAATTTACATAAAAAATACTCGCAACGATAAGGGAAATTAACTTTGCCTTCCAGTTACGAACCATTTTGCCAAATAATTTCAAAATCATATGATGACCCCGGAATCTTTGTCTTTGGTTTTTCTATGTGACTCATCTTTTACCTTTTTATTCCCCGACATGAGACCACTCACGAGGGCTTTTAATTCCAGTGGTTTGACTGGGTGGATCATTTCCCCTTCGTAACAAATTGTGATATCACCGGTCTCTTCAGATGTCACGATGATAATGGAATCTGTCTCTTCCGATAACCCAAGTGCAGATCTATGTCTTGCACCTAACGTTGATATTTCAACAGAACTACTCATTGGTAGATAAGATGCCGCACAGACAATTCGGTTTTGTTCAATGATGACTGCCCCATCATGAAGAGGAGAATTTTTAAAAAAGATAGTTTGCAAAATTTCAGAAGTGACAATGGAATCTATTGGCACCGCATTTTCAGAAATATCCTTAAGGCTTATATCTTTTACAAGCACGATGATCGACCCAATTTTTTCTTGGGACATGGCACGAACTGCTTCTACAATGGGATCCAAATCAAAAGTTGGCTTCAAAAAAAACAATCGAAGCAATCGTATACGCGCCAAATCACCAGTTAGCCGGCGTAATTCGGGCTGTAATAATACAATGATGGCAAAAACCAATGCAGGCCGAATGTTCGTTAAAATCCATTCAAGTAACTCAAAACCTAAGTACTCTGCTAAACTTCCCGAAATCCAGATGATCCCAACTCCAAAGAGTAACTGGATTCCTCGTGTTCTACGAAGTGTTGTATAAGTTTTATAAATTAAAAAAGCGACGATGATTACATCTAAACTGATGGAGATATAGTTTTTACTCCATGGAATGATGTATAATCCTCGAAAAAAATCCAATTTATATTCCTAAAACATCAAACATATTGTACAAACCTTTCGATTTGCCATGTAAAAATTCAGCAGCTTTTACAGCACCACTAGCAAATGTTTTGCGGTCTTGTGCTTTATGTGTGATCTCTATCCTTTCCTCAGGACTAAAAAAATAAACTGTGTGTTCTCCAACAACTTCACCTGCTCGCATCGTGTGCATTGCGATTTCCTTTTGGTCACGTTCTGGATACATTCCGTGACGACCATAAATCACATTTTCTTCTGATCGATTACTTGCTCCGAGTAATACCTCTTTGAGATACATGGCGGTACCTGATGGAGAATCTTTTTTATGGCGGTGGTGGATATCTAAAACTTCAATATCAAAATCTTCGTGTAATACTTTGGCAGCAATTTCGGTGAGTTTAAACAATAAATTCACACCCACAGACATATTTGGAGAAAAGACAATCGGAATCGTTTGTGCTGCGGACTTAATTAATGTTTTATCTGAGTCAGTAAGACCTGTCGTCCCAATGACTAAAGGTTTATGGTTTTGTAATACGACTCCAAGAATGGATTCAAAACCAGTGTGTGTACTGAAATCGATTAATACATCTGAATCTTCGCATGCTTTCTGTAAGTCGGAAGATAACAAAATCCCAGTTTCTTTGATGCCTGCATGGTTACCAGAATCAAAACCTGCATAAATGGCACCTTCTCTTACGACAGCTGCGCTTAACTCTGATTTTTTGGAAAGGGAGATTACTTGGATAATGGCTTTACCCATCCTCCCACCAGCACCTATTACACCGACTTTGATCTTAGACAATGCCTTCCTCTTTTAACTGGAATACTATTTTTTTAAAGGACTCAGCTGCTTGCCCTTCTGAAAGAGAAGTCATTGGTAATCTGAGTTCATTTGTGCAATACCCAAACCAACTCATAGCAGCTTTAATTGGAATGGGATTTGTTTCAATAAAAGCATTCACAAACACAGGAAGAAGTTTGTAATAGATTTTTTTAGAAGCTTCTAAATCACCACGTAAATACAAAGATACCATATCCACACAAGCTCGTGGGAATAAATTGGAAACAACTGAAACGACACCTTTACCACCAATCGAAAGTACTGGAAGCGTAAGGTTGTCATCACCAGATAATAAATCAAAATCGGCCGGACATTGGGAGATCACCTTTGCCATTTGTCCAAGATCCCCTGTCGCTTCTTTGATCGCTGCAATTTTAGGATGTGCCGCCAAACGACTGACAGTTTCTGGCACTAAGTTGACATTCGTGCGACCAGGAATATTGTACAACATCACTGGTTTAGATGATACATTGGCAATCGCTGTAAAATGTTGGAACATCCCTTCTTGTGTCGGTTTGTTGTAATACGGATTCACAGAAAGGATTCCGTCCACTCCGTCGGCACATGCGGATTCAGTGAGCTCAATTGCCTCTTTTGTAGAATTGGAACCTGTCCCAGCAATAACTTGGATTTTCCCGGCCACCACCTGAACTGTTTTTTGGATGAGTTCCTTATGTTCTTCATAAGATAAAGTTGGTGATTCTCCCGTTGTCCCACATGGAACCACTCCAGCAACTCCCGATCGGATCTGGTTTTCTAGGATTTTAAAATAGCTATCGTAATCGATTTTCCCTTGGCGGAAAGGGGTGATGACCGCAGTGTAGACGCCCTGAAACATAAATTAAACATCGAGGAGGGACTGATTTTTGCAATAAAAAACTGCCAAAAGACCCCGTTCTCTGAAACTTTGCGAAAATGGTCCCTTTTTTTCCCATTTCCTTCCTGATTCTAGGCTTCTTTAGCCTTATTTTGCACACAATTTATGTGTATTCACGATTTGGAGTGAAAGATGTGCCAAATGAACGGAGTTTGCATGACACAGTTACAAAAAAATCGGGTGGGATGTTTTTTATTCCCCTTTTTTTGGTGGCCACACTCCTCTTTTATTTTTACCCGCAGTGGACAGATTCTGCATTTGTTTTTCCGAGTCCAAACCACATAAACGACTTCTATCTTCTGTTAGCTGGTATATTTATATTTTCCATTCTAGGATTTGTGGATGATTTGATTCACCTAACACCTAAACTTAGGCTTATTTTAGAGTTAGGAATTGTCTTTGTTTGTTTATGGGGCATTGGACCGAGAACTAGCAGTTTTGGTTATACTTCGATCCCTCAAATTGTACAAATCATATTTTTAACCATATTTTTAGTATTTGGGATCAACTTAGTCAACTTTATGGATGGGATGGATTGGTATCTTGTCCTGACATTTACGATTTGTTTTTTTTCCATTGGAATTGTTTTACCCAACTTTTTTTCTAAACCAAATTTTGGATACAGTTTGTACACAATTTTATTCCTTTCGATGTTTGGTTTTATGTTTTATAATTTCCCAAAGGCAAAATTGTTTATGGGCGATAGTGGGTCCTTAGCTCTCGGATTTTTTGTATTGTTCCTACCATTACTTTTCCATCACGATTCCCAAAGTCCAGACACTGATCATCCAATGCTCTGGGATTTAACTGATTATTTTTATCTTTTTCCTTTCTTTTGGATTGATGGAATTTTCATATTAATCAAACGTTTCATTCAGAAAAAACATCTTTTCCAAGCACATAGAGAACATCTCTACCAAAAACTAACAGAAACGAATTTAGGAAAAGTTGGTTCCCTCGTTGTATTTTCACTTCTAAATTTATTCGTTCTTTGCCTCCACTTTCTTTTCCAACACTTAAGACTCGGAAAGTTTACCATTTTGTTTGGACTGTTTTTTGTTTCCCTCATAATGTATGCCTTTCTTTGGGTTTGGGCTTTACGAAAAAACCTTGCCTAAAGTTTGGATGAATCCAATCTTTCCGTTATGCCTCTAACAAAAAAAGAAATTCTATTTTGCATTCTCAACGGGTTTCTCATTGGAATCGCAAATCTTATCCCTGGTGTGTCTGGGGGAACCTTTGCTCTTATCCTTGGCCTTTATGACAGACTCATCACAGCCATTACTTCTTTAAATTTTGAAACCATTAAAGTTTCCTTTTCCTTACTCATAGGATTTTGGAAAGAAGAAGTGAGGACAAATTTTGCCAAGGAAATGAAACGAATTGATTTTTGGTTTTTAGTATTCCTTGGAATTGGACTTTTACTTTCTGTGATCTCTGGCGCTAAACTCATCCAATTTTTATTACAAAACCATCCAGAAGCTACACTTGCACTTTTTATTGGTCTCATCATACCATCACTAGTAGTTCCTTACAAACTTATCGAAAAACATAGTTTCATTGTTTGGTTATTTTTAATCCCAGGAATTTTATTAACCATCGTTCCTAGTTTTTTTATGGGAGAAAATACTGGTTCTGAAAATCCAATTTTTGCATTTGGAACAGGTGTGATTGCCATCTCTGCCATGATCTTGCCAGGGATTTCTGGTTCTTACATCATGCTCGTGTTAGGTGAATACCAAATTGTAATTGGTAAACTTTCGACCATCTTAGAGCCAAGTTCTATTTTATTTTTAGCTGCATTTGGAATTGGTTGTTTACTTGGACTTTTGATCTTCACACATATCGTAAAATGGTTATTTGTGAAATACAAATCACATACTATGACATTTTTACTTGGTCTTATCTTAGGTTCATTTTTTATCCTTTGGCCGTTTAAAGATTATGCCAATGGCCAAGCGGTTGTTGGAAGGTCTGGGGAAGTGAAACGAGACATCCAAATTGCCACGGCGAAAAATATCTTACCAAAAGATTTTACAGAAGCCCAAATCCCTCTCGCAGCCCTGGTGTTAGGTTTAGCATTAGGAATGGGACTCAATCGATTGGAGTCATTGCAAGAGAAGAAGTAGAATTAGAAATTCTATCAATGAGTGTCTGGATTTCAAAATCCAGACTTCTATCCACATCCATTGTCTTAAGCCCACGAAATAATTCACAATCTGGCACCAATTCTTTTCGTTTGGCAAATAAGGAAGATTGGTATACAGCATACGAAAAAATAGATAATAGTTTTGTCACACTCGTCACTGTTCTACGATTTCGTAAAACTGATATGGCTCCCATAGGCACTATGTCTTGGTTATTTCCATTCGTAGGAATCGATTGCATGGAACCAGGCATACTATCCCTTCGCACTTCAGCCGTTAGGTGAGCTGACATAAGGCCTAATCCAGATAACCCGGCAAAAGTTCCTGGTTTTGCCGATAACATCAGCGGGAATTCATCGTTCTCCTTGGGATCAAACAAATAATTTAAAAATCGGTCCGCCCAAGTACACCAAACTGCCATCGCATTTTGTAAACGATCTGCCGCAAAACTTACCTGCGAAGCGTAAAAACCACCACCTTCGGCAAATCGGTAACGAGTTTCCTCTCTTCCGTCAGTATGAATGAGAACAGGATTATCAGATAATGAATTTAATTCTTGTTCAACGACTCCACCAATGGACTCAATTTCATCCCAGACAGCCCCTAATATTTGAGGGATACAACGAACAGAATAAATGTCTTGTATCCGTTTTCCTTCCACTTTCGATTTTGGATTTTTAGAAACAATGGGATGCAGAAATTTTGCAATCAGTTTCGGTCCAGAGAATTGTTTGTGGTTGTGGTAAGCCGGATGGAAAGCGTCGGGGAAAACAGAATGGTAATGAAAAAGGTATTGTAAGAGTTCAATCGATTGCAAAAACAAGTTACGAAATGTAACCACTTGGTAACCAAGAAGGGCTGTTGTAAAACTTGTACCATTGGTTAACGAAATGGCTTCTTTGGGATGGGGTGTCCATGGTAGACCTGAAATTTTTGACGTTTTCCCATTTTGTTTTGTGGGACCTAATTCTTTCCCTTTGCCAGTAAATCCTGACTCACCAAGTAGTGCCAACGGAATGTAACTAAGAGGGATCAAGTCACCCGAGGCAGATAAAGAACCTCTTTCGGGAAGTATGGGTATACAATCCAATTCTAATAGTTGGTTCAAAACGTCTAAGGTTTCATACCGAATCCCTGAACCACCGAGTGATAAACTATAAAGTCTCGCAGCTAACACAACCCTTGCTTCTTCATGGGTTAAATTGGAATGAGGGATTCCTTCTTTGGAAAGCACAGGTTCCACTGTTAGGTGGTAAACCAATGATTTTTGGATCAAATCTAGCTCTTCATTGGAAGTGAAGGCATGCGGACCAAAACCTGTATGGATCCCGTAGATGAGTTTTTCTTTCGAAGTTTTGAGAATTGATTCAAGTTCCTCTCGTTCCTTCTGTAAGGAATCTTTGCGATTCGAAAGGTGAGAAAATGAACCAGACCGTGATAAGGAATATAATTGGGATAAATGCAGGATCATGAAAGGATTCAAACCGGGGAAAGATCCCCGGCTTTTGTAAAACTTAGACGAAGAAAATAAAGGTGATGAGAATAAAAACAGGAACCAAAATTCCCATTGAATATGCTAAATACCCACCAAAAGAAGGCATCTTCACTTTGTTTTCTTCTGCCACTGACTTCACCATAAAGTTAGGGGCGTTACCAATGTACGTATTGGCACCCATAAACACAGCACCCACTGAGATTGCTTTTAAAATCTCTTCTGCTTGGACATTTCCAATGAACTGGCCAAGAGTGAGAGGAGTAGATCCGACAGGGGTGAGGAGTCCCGAAGCCAATGATCCGAACGTTAAGTATGTGGGAGCATTGTCGAGGACTGAGGAGAAAGCCCCTGTTGCCCAAAAGAATTGCCAGTTTTGTGTGATCCCAAGTTCCTTTCCATGTGCTTCCAATAACACTAGAGCAGGGATCATAGTGATGAAAATTCCAATGAAGAGATAAGCCACTTCTTGGATCGGATGCAAAGTAAAGTTATTAAACTTTCGATTTTCTTCTTTAGATGTAAACTTAGAAAGACCAATGAGAACAATGAGAACTGCTTCTCGGATAAACCCAAGGGTTGGTGTTTCATTGATTTGTGGGATATAGTTACTGTTTAAAAATGCAACTGCTAAAATCACACCGAGTAACCAGATAAAATTTACTTGGCCACCAATTGAAAAAGGGGTAGCAAGTTTCGTATCACGGGCCAAATCTTTTTTGGTTTCTTTTTTGTAAGCCAATGTGTCCCAAACAAAATACACAGTGAGTAAGATGACAAGTGCCACTAACATCTCAGGTAATAACTTAAATGTCCATGTGAATGGGACTCCTTTTAAGTAACCCAAAAACAATGGAGGATCACCGAGAGGTGTTAAAGATCCACCAATGTTAGATACAAGAAAGATAAAAAACACAACAGTATGAACAACATGTTTTCGTTCGCTATTTGTTTTTAACAATGGACGAATCAGTAACATGGATGCACCCGTAGTTCCAATAAAAGAGGCAAGACTTGCTCCAATTAACAAGTATAACGTGTTGTTAAGTGGGGTTGCTTTGATATCCCCTTTGATCACAATCCCACCGGAAATGTAAAACAAGGATCCGAGTAAGATGATAAAAGGAATATAATCAAAGAAAACGGTATGTACGATATTATGGCTATACCCATAAACAAGTAAAACAACAAAGGAGATTGCTCCGAGACCCACTGCTAAAATGAGTTTGTTGTTATTGTCTTCCCACCAATGGGCTGTTTTGTGAGAGGCAACAGGCAAAATCGCAATCGAAAGGAGAATTGCCACAAAAGGTAAAACCGTCCAATACGGGAGTTCTTCGTGTACGGATTCTCCATGTGAGGAATGCCCTGTTTCCTCTTGTGTTGTTGTTTCTGTTGGAACCGGAGTTGGTTCTTCGGCAAATAACCCTGCAGTTGTCACAGACAAACAAATCAGGAAAACCATCAATGTGAGAAGCTTCTTCAACGTGCTCACCATCCTATTTTTTTTAGGACAGCTTACCCGAAAGAGAAATCACATGGAACTAAAAAAAGCGAGTTTCTCCAATTTTTAAGGGTACGAAAGCAGATTCGGAGATTCCCGATTGTTTCATTGCCTCTTTTGTGCGTGGCACAGGAGAATCAAGTGGTTCATCTGATAAAACAAAGGTCATATAGTGCATTGGTACCAAGTATTTTGCCTTCAAATCCAGAAAAGACATTACCGCTTGGGTGGGCCCAATGTGAACAGGTTCCATGAGCCATCGTGGTTCAGTTGCACCAATTGGCAAAATGGCCACATCAATGTTTCCAAAACGATTTGCAATTTCCTTAAAATGCGAAAAATAACCGGTATCTCCCGCAAAATACACTTTTTCCCGTGTACCAGAAATCATAAAACTTCCCCAAAGTGTTTCGTCTCGGTCAAAAAGACTTCGCCCGCTAAAATGTTGTGTCGGTGTGAATGTTAATTTTACTGAACCGAATGAAATTTCTTCCCACCAATCCATTTCGTTTACATTTTTTAAACCTTCACCTAACAGAAGTTTTTTATTTCCAAGACCTGTCAAAACCAAAGGATGAAATGTCTCCTCCAACTTTTTAAGTGTTGGAATGTCGGTGTGGTCATAATGATTGTGGGATAATATGACTATGTCTATTTTGGGAAGGTCACCGAGGGAGATACCAGGTGGAGTGTAACGTTTTGGTCCAGCAAAACTTAAAGGGGAACATCTATCACTCCAAATAGGATCCGTGAGTATATTGAGACCATCGATTTGTACAAGTGTAGTCGCATGCCCTACCCATGTGACGGAAAGTTTTGTATCGTTACTTTTTAATAGGTTACCATCATTGATTAGGATGGGAAATGGTGGATAAGTTTTAGCATCCAAACTATACTGTAAAAAAAATCGATCCCATTGCCATACGAGAACATCCCAAAATCCTTTACGTTCATAATTCGGATTTGGATTCTGGAATCCAGAATGGGTATGGTGGGGTTTTAAGATTTTAGAGTCGGCAATACTGCTCGTGGTCAATCCAAACAGAATCGTGAGTGTAACAAATGATTTCCAATTCACGAATTTTAGACTGTGACAAGACACAATAAGTTGGATCCATTTTTCGATTGCCTTTTTCCAAAATTAAACCACACTCATTTACTACTATGTATCGATACGACGAAACAAAGAATTTGTTCATCGCTTACGCGAAATGGAGAGATGCTGTCGATCGTACGGAAGGAAATGAAACTGTATTTGGTTCCAATGCAGAAATTTCGGAAATTGCAAGGGACTTAAGGGAAGATGCAGAATTTGAACTACGAATCCTAATCCAAGATCTGAAAAAACAAAACCCTGCAGCCATTAAGGAATGGGTTGAGCTCACCAAACAATTCTTAAATGCTTCAGATTTAGGAGTCACAGAAGAGCAAATGCAACAAAGAAAACAAATTGCAAGGGATTGGAAATATTCCAGGTCACCTCTAGGAGTATCCGTACGATACCCGCACCCTTCCCAATATTGGGGGAGTGGGATTGGAGTGCTCGGACCCGATTTGGACTGGTAAAAATCTCAACCCAATTGGATTCTTCCCTTATGGATTCTATCTTTTTTATCCTCTCCAAAGTCCTTACAGTTTTTTTATATCCTTTGCCTGTATTTTTTCTCTTTAGTTTATTCCTTTTGTTTCGAATCAAATCAGGGAAAACCAAATTCCAATTTTTTCTGATTTGTCTTTTTTTATATTTCAGTTCAAGTTCATTTGTTGCCAACACCTTGGTGACTGGATTGGAAAAAGACTTCCCGCCAGTTCCAATTGAATCTTCCCCAAAGGCAGATGTTGCAATTGTACTCGGTGGAATGATCCAAACCATATCATCTGTAAAAGCAAGACCCGAACTCACAGATTCCGCAGATCGTATTACAGACGCTATACGTCTATACAAAGCCGGCAAAATAAAAAAGATTCTTTTTACAGGAGGGTCTGGTTTATTACTCGCAGATGAGTTTAGAGAAGCTGACTTAGCAAAATCCTTGTTCATTGGACTTGGTGTCAAAGAAGAGGATATCATCCTAGAAAACAACTCACGAAATACGTATGAAAATGCAGTCGAAACCAAAAAAATCATCGAGAAACATAATTTTAAATCTTACATTCTCATCACGTCTGCTTTCCATATGAAACGTTCCGCTGGTTGTTTCCAAAAACAAAATCTAGATGTATTCCCTTTCCCCACCGACTACAGATCCATTCAAATGGAATCTGGGGCATTTGAACTCTATTTACCTTCAGCAGGATATTTGGATTTAACAACTCTCAGCATCAAAGAATGGGTCGGATATTTTGTGTACCGATCAAAATCCTACCTATAAAACTAGGATTTTCTCAATGTTTTTGAATGACCTTTTTGTTTGACCGAAACTTGCAATCAGAGAGGTTAGAGGAAAGACGTGATTTCGTCTAAAGAATGGACCATGAATCGTAAGTTTTTAACCCTTTTATTCCTCATTGCAATCTCTCTTGGAGGCATTGCTTATTTCTCTTCTCAAGAAACATCTTATCTTCTGCTCGATGCTTCTGAACTTGCTGCCAACCAAACTAAATACTCGGAACAAAATTTACGAGTCCGCGGATTCGTTCGTGTAGGGAGTTTGGTTCGGGAAGGAAAAAAAGCCAGATTTGATTTGGAACTAAACGATCAAATCATCCCAGTATTTTTTACAGGTGAAACCCTTTTGCCAGATGCTTTCAAAGAAGGAGCAAGGGCAAGAGTTGATGGAAAATTGGAAAAGGGTGTTCTCGTGTCAAACCACGTGGAAGCAAAATGTGCTTCCAAATATGAAGCAGGGTATGCAGAGGAAAAATGAATAATTTAGGAACCATTTTTCTTTCTGCATCACTCGCAATTTTAATTTTCTCCGCCTTACAAACTATATACGGAATCTTATATAAAGAACGAAAAGGTGTTGAGCTTGGCCGTTTGGCACTAATGACAAATCCTTTCGTTATCATTTTGGCATTTATTGTTCTACTGACACAACTTGTTCGTTCTGACTATAGCAATTATTATGTAGTGATGCACTCCAGTGAACACCTTCCTTTGTTTTACAAAATGACATCCATATGGTCAGGGTCATCTGGAAGTTTACTTTTTTGGAACTTAATACTGAATGTTTTCACCTTCATTGTGTTATGGCAAACTCGTAAATCCATCGAAGATCGAATCCCGATGATGAACCTCATCCTTGCAGTATTATCTGGATTTTTTAGTTTCCTTGCTGTATTTTACGGAGATGCCCAACCCTTCCGTGAATTTGTCCCTGAAGCAGCAGCAGGTAGAGGACTTAATCCACTACTCCAACACTGGGCGATGATCATCCATCCACCCATACTTTATATCGGTTATGTCAGTATCTCCATACCATTTGCGATTGCGATGTCGGCACTTGTGTCAGGACAACTTTCTGAAGATTGGATGAAGTTCATTCGTAAATGGACTTTGTTTTCTTGGTTTTTCCTAGGAACAGGAATTTTACTCGGATCCAAATGGGCCTACGAAGAGTTAGGTTGGGGAGGATATTGGGCATGGGATCCAGTCGAAAATGCATCTCTAATGCCCTGGTTACTAACAAGTGCTTTTGTCCATTCTGTAGTGATCCAAGAACGTAGAGGTATGTTGAAGTTTTGGAATATGTTACTTGTGATCCTTGCTTTTCACTTTAGTTTGCTCGGCACGTGGATCACTCGTTCTGGTGTTCTTGAAGGTCCTCATAGTTTTTCAAAATCCACGATTGGAACTCCCTTTATTGTTTATATCATCAGTAGTTTTTTATTTTTTACTGGGTTTGTCATCTACCGAAGAAAACACCTAACACCGGATAGAAATTTAGAAGCGATCACATCCAAGGAAGGAAGTTTTTTACTTAACAATTTCCTTTTGGTACTTTCGACCGCAGCAATTTTGTTAGGTGTCTTTTCACCACTATTGTATGGCAAAGAATTTAAGGCACCTTGGTTTAACTCATGGGGAGTACCTGCCGGGATCTTTTTATTATTGCTTATGGGTTCTGCACCATTACTTGCTTGGAGAAAAGGAGCAGGTGCTGTTTTTTTATCCACCCTACTCAAACCTTTTCTTTTTGGAATTTTTGGGGGAGCGGTTTACATCCTATTTTATTCGCAAAACTTCACAAAACCTGATAACAAATATGGAGACGTCCTTGCTGAAGTATATTCAGTCCTTACAGTAGGAATTGGTATGTTTACCATTGCAGGTATCGTACAAGAATACTACCGAGGGATAAAAGCAAGACGTGATGAACATAAAGATGAGTCTTTATTCAAAGCTGGACTCAACTTAATGTTAAAAAACAAAAGGAGGTATGGTGGTTATTTAGTTCACTTTTCACTGGTTCTCATCTTCATAGGTTATGCTGGCAATGCATTTAAAATCAATACTTCTGTTCGTTTTTTTTATGAGTTGCAACCTCCAACTTCCGAAGAAATCATTTACCAGTCCATCGACAAAGCGATGATAGGTGGATACCAAATAGAAGCAACAACGTTAAAAATCAAACCTGTGCTCATTTCGGGTCTAGGTGGTGAACCAAATATCCAAAATGTGATAGTTTCCCAAGAAGCAAGTTATGGAATTTATCGTGGTTTGGATAAAATTGCTACACTCGATACAGAAAGACGGTTTTATCCACAGATTTCTCACCTAACAGGTGATTTCGAGACTCATATCCCAACAAGTGAACCTGCAATCCATTCTATGGCAAAGGAAGACTTTTATATCCAACTTGGTGCGATCGAAACATCTGATTTAAAATCAGAAAATCCAGATCTTCCACTGATGTTTATGCAATATTACTTCACTCCCGGAAATCAAACAGACAAACTCAAATCCTTCTTAAACTTTCCAAGGCAAATTGTTGCAAATTTAGAAGTTTGGATTAACCCTTTAGTGAAATTGATTTGGCTTGGATCGGTGTTGTACTTTTTGACAGGTATCTTTTTATTACTCCCCATTGGAGAAAAAAGAAAACAACCAAAAGGAAATTTTACAGTATGACTTTATTTGATTTCCTTACCACTACTTCCAAAGAAAAAACAAACCAATCAAATTTGGATTTGGTAAAAATTCAAAAGAACAAATGTGATCAAAAATCGATTTCAATGGGATCGATGGTGGCCATATTATTTTCTTTTTTTCTGTTTTTAGGAACTTCGAATTCTCTTTTTTCTCAAAAAACAACCACCAATCTCAAAGAAGAAAAACAAATCCAAACCTTTCTCAAGGTTACGGAAAAAATCCGTTGTATATGTTTACCAAGTCTACCCATCCAATCGTGTTCTTTTAATATGTGTGCAGCTTCTAGTTATCTGAAGACATTCATTGAAAACAGGATCAAAGATGGGATGGGCGAGGAAGAAATCATTTCCAAAATGGAAAATGGATTTGGTGAAAGTGTATTAAAAGATCCTATCGTTTTAATGTTCCAAGAAAACGGAAACCAAGGAATGGTGGATTCAATTGTTTATGGTTTTGGTCCAAAAATACTCGCAAAACCAGATGATACTTGGATCAATGCCACCTTACTTGGAATAGGTGTTCTTGGATTGTATGGAATTTACCGATATGGGACTAAAAAATCAAGAGAGAACTTAGCTTCGAATAAAAATTCTGCAACCAAGGAATCAAATTCCAATCACAATCTCTCTTCTACCACAGATGCCATCAAAGAAAAAATTCGAAAATTCGAGGAATCCTAAGGATACATTAACAGAAGTTTGTCTCATTTAAATTGAAAAAAGGTTCTATTCTTCTTGTTCGGTAGAGTTAAAATTTTTATTCATGATTTGTCGAATTATTGAGTTGGTCATTCCATTCCTTTCGGATTTTGACAAGGGCAGAAACAAGAGAATTTGTATCTTCATGGGATAACTTTGCATTCAAACTGATCCTTAATCTTGGAGTTGGTACTGTCGGTGGACGAATAGCACGTACATCCAAACCAATCTCTTGCAATCGTTTTCCATAAAACAGAGCTTCCTTTTCCGAATTGAGTAACAAAGGAATGATATGTGACTCTGTATTCGTGATAACAAAACCTGAATCTAATAATGATTGTTTTAAATGATATGCCAAGGAATGTAAATTTACCCGCACTTCGTCCATAGAACGTAACAAATTTAAAACAAAAATGGCTAATTTGGAGATAATAGGAAGTGGGGCCGTGGAAAAAATAAAAGACCGCATCACATTGACTAAATGGTCTCTACCAATTTTTTTTGTTACGATGACTCCACCTTCTAAACCAAACGATTTGCCTAATGTATACACTCGGTAATCAATGGATTTGATACTTTCGGTTGGCAAATCACGAAATAATATTCCCTTCCCTTCTTTGCCATAAACTCCAATTGCATGTGCTTCATCTACAACAAGAACAAATCCAAACTCTTCCTTTAGTTGAAGGAGAGTTTTAAAGTTAGGGCTATCTCCATCCATACTAAATAGCGATTCTGTCACGACGATTCGTTTGTGTTTTCTCGATGGATCTTCTAAGTCAGTTTTCTGTAATAATGATTTTAGGTGTTCTAAGTCTAAATGATTGTAATATTTTTTTTTGGCTCCAGAAATTCGAATTCCATCAAGAATAGAGGCATGGTTTAATCTGTCGGTAAACACATAACAGTCTGGTGCTGCAATGGAATCAATCAGTCCAAAATTGGCAACAAAACCTGTAGAAACCAGTAATGCAGCTTCTCCTTCTACAAAAGATGCAAATTCTTTTTCGAATAGGTCCATGGAATCAAAATTCCCTCGGACGAGACGAGATGCTGTTGAACCAAATGGGTATTCATCTTGTAAGGTTTGGTAATATTCCAACATACGTGGGTTAGATGAAAGACCCAGATAATCATTGGAACAAAAATCAATCCCTTGATAGGTTTTTGTTTCCCGGAATAATTGTTTCTCCTTGATGGATTCCAATTTTGTTTGAATTTCTTCCCAATGGAGGCTCACAATCACCAGATTTCTGAACCTAAATTTTTTTCCGATTTAAATTTTGAAAGAATTTGTTAGAATATACCAAAGAAATGGAACTTTTGCCAAAAGATTCTTTGGAACAAATTCGAAATGCGCGTTCCCTCGTGTTTTTAACAGGTGCAGGAATCTCCCATGAAAGTGGTATCCCAACGTTTAGAGGAGAAGGAGGGCTATGGAAAAACTTCAAAGCAGAAGACTTGGCAACGCCAAAAGCCTTCCAAAACAATCCGGAACTAGTTTGGGAATGGTATGACTTTCGAAGAGAAATTTGCAAAAATGCCAACCCGAATCCTGGCCACCTAACCATAGCCAAATGGCAAAAAAATCAAATTTCGTGAGTCTTATTACTCAAAATGTTGATGGACTCCACCCCCGTTCTGGTAGTCCTTCGCTTTTAGAATTACATGGAAACATTTTCAGAGCCAGATGTACAAAATGTTCGGAAAAATTTCATTTAGTAGATGATGGACTCGACCATTCTGGTCTTAAGTATTGCAAATACTGTGAATCCTTACTCAGACCTGATATTGTTTGGTTTGGAGAAGAATATGACCAAAACTTGCTCACCAAAAGTTGGGAACTTTGTAAACAGTCTCAAGTTGTGTTTGTGATTGGGACCAGTGCCAATGTATCGGTTCCTGCCAACTTAGCACTCACTGCCATTCGAAACGGTGCTTTAGGGATCGAAATTAACCCAGAAGAAACAAACCTCACACTTTCCATGAAACATCACTTTGGTGGTAAGTCAGGAGAAGTTTTACCAAAAATTTGGAACGAACTTTTTCCAAACGAATCTTTAGAATAAAAAACTGAGTTGATACCTAAAATATAATTTTAACCACATATAAAAACTAAATCACTCAAATGAAATTTAACAAATTAACCATTTACTTTCTAGATAATAAAAAAGGAATCCAATTCAATGCTAACAGTCGCTTTACTCATTCTTTCTAACATTTTTATGACCTTTGCTTGGTATGGTCACTTAAAGTATGCAAAATCAAACCAAATGTTTTATGTGATTTTATTTTCTTGGGGGATTGCGTTTTTTGAATATGTTCTCATGGTTCCCGCCAATCGTATTGGGTATACGGTTTACAAATTTGAAGGGTTCCAATTAAAAATCATCCAAGAGATCATCACAATTTTTGTATTCATTTTATTTGCGACATTGTTCCTTGGGGAAAAAATTAAATGGAACTATATCGTAAGCTTTGGATTGATATTACTCGCAGGTTATTTTGCGTTTGGTTTTGGTAACAATTCAAATAGTCACTAGGAAATGAACAAGTGAAAGGGCCAAGTCTTCTTTTGGCATAGGGCCGATCTCTTTTACAAGTCCATTTGGACCAAAGATCCGTAAAATCGATTCTACTTCGCCAAACCCTTTTCCATGTCCCACTACATTGCCGACGATATAATGAAGACCTTTTCGGATCAGTTTTTCTCTAGCATGTTTTTCCAAATCATTGGTCTCGGCTGCAAACCCCACCCGGATGGAATTTTGGATTTGGTTTTCTTTGACATATTCATCCACTTGTTTTAAGACATCGGGATTTTCTTCAAGTTCTAGTAGTAACCCCTTACTCCCTTCCGAACTTCTTTCTTTTTTGATTTTATGTTCTGCGGTCATGATGGGCCGAAAATCTGCAGGTGCTGCAGCCATCACTAGTAATGTATCATTTTGCAATTGAGACAAGACAGTATCTCGAAGTTGCATTGTGGTTTCCACTTCTAAGTTCTGTTTGGCGCCAGAAACATTTGCATAACGTTCTAAAGTATTCCCATGGATATAAATTACTTCCACAGGGTATTGTAAAAAACTTTTGGCAATTTCATATCCCATTTTGCCAGAAGAGGCATTGGAAATATAACGGACGGGGTCAATCCATTCCCTTGTGGGGCCTGAGGTGACAATGACTCGTTTGAATTTTAAATTCATGAATTTTTTTTGTGAAACTCGATGATTTGTTCCATGATGGTTTCAACTGTTGCCAGTTTGCCATACCCTTCATCACCACAAACGACAATCCCTTTATCAGGGGATACAATGTGTACGCCATCTGCTTCTAACGTTTTTAAGTTCCTTTGCACAGCTTTATGAAGGTACATTCCAGGATTCATGGAGGGGGCGATTAACACAGGTGAAGTGCAGGCAAGATAAGTTGAAGTTACCAAATCATCGGCAATACCATTTGCCATTTTACCAATGATGTTTGCAGATGCCGGAACTACAGCTAAAACAGAAGCAATGTTTTTGATTTCGATATGAGCCATACCAGTATCAAACTCATCTACCCTTACCGGTTTTCCGGTTAAGGCTTCAAAGGTGATTTTTCCAACAAATTTAGTGGCATTAGAAGTCATAATCACACGCACAGGGTATCCATTTTTGGTAAGACCACGTACCAAATCACAAGCTTTGTAAGATGCAATGGAACCAGAAACGGCGACGATGATTTCTTTCATTTAACGGTCCTCGTATGATAATTCCCGTTCCATTTCGGAATCATGGTCTTCTTCTATTTTCGGTGTGAAGAGGATGGAAATGATTTTGTTACCTTCCATTTTTTTCACTTTGAGGCTACCTTTTTTGATTTGGACGATACTCCCTTCTTTTGGCATATCCTCGTTTTTTTCCATAAAGTAACCAGCGATGGTACGAACCTCTTCCATATCAGAAGGTTCTTCACCTTCTAAGATATCGGTTAAACTAGAAAGTTCGGTTTCCCCATCCAAAGTAATGGTTTTGGTTTTTTTGTTTTTGGATGTGACATCCACTTCATCCGTATCTGTTTCATCTCGGATTTCACCAAAAAACTCTTCGATAATATCTTCTAACGTGAGTAAACCTGAAACTCCACCATACTCATCTATGACAATCGCCATATGTTGTTTTTTTTCACGGAGTTTTGTCATCACACGTTCGATGGACATAGATTCAGGAACTTTGACAAAATCCTTTTCCATGATGACAGTGATTTTTTCCTTTTTGCCTTTCGCAGAAAGATGAGCCGCTTGCCATTTTAAATATTTTTGAACGTGAACAATCCCAACAATTTTATCCAATGTTTGGTTATATACAGGGTATCTTGAAAAACTATGTTCGGCAATGAGAGGGAGTAATTTATCAATCGTTGATTCTTGTGGAATTCCGATGATGGAAAGACGGTGTGTCATTACATCCTTAGCCGTATGTTCAGAAAAATCGAAGGTCTTTTGGATGAGTTGCATTTCCGCATTATCAATCCGGCCTTGTTTCCTTTGTTCTTCAATGATGATCATCAATTCTTCGGCAGAATGCACATACTTATCGCCAGTTCGTTGCAAACGAAAAAGTGTAAGAATTCCACCTGCCAAACGATTCATAATGAACGTAACTGGAAAAAATAAATAATAGAACAACCACATCGGTGCCGAAACACCCAATGCAATTGCTTCGGTATTTTGAATGGCTAGTGTTTTAGGAACTAACTCTCCTAAGATGACATGGAGGAGTGTAATCAGTGTGAATGAAACACCGATGGAAATACTGTGAATCGTAACTAAGTCCAATTCAATTTGGAACATATGTAAGAAACCAGAAACAACACTTGCAAATAATGCCTCTCCAATCCAACCAAGTAGAAGGCTTGCAATCGTGATTCCCACTTGGCAAACCGATAACATATCGTCGATTTTGGAGATGGCTTTTTTGGTCAGTTGGGCCATGGCCCGGTTTTCTTTGACAAGCTCCTCAAGGCGTGAAGGGCGAATTGATACCATCGCAAACTCTGCAGCGACAAAGAAACCATTGACAAAGACAAGAAGGAAGATGAGAAAGATGCCGATTATTTCCATAGAAACTCGAACACCACTAAAGTTTTAAAATCAGGGTCCATTGTATAATGAGGAACAGAATTAAGTATTTTGGACCGATCTTCTAGTGTCGCCTACAATTTGAGACAAAATGTTAGGAAAAAAACGTTTGGAAACAATGTTTCCATCGTTCCCTACTTGGCACATAATCCAAAACTGACAGGACCCATTATCTCGACTTTTCATTATGTCCCGTCTTATTGGGCAGTCGCATAGACCCAAAATCCATCCTCTTTGTATGCTGCAGGTTCTGTTAGGCTTTGTAATGAGATTGTATCGAGGACAGGGAGAGTTGGTATATAAGCGATTTTTTTTGTCCCTGAACGAAACCAAAAATGCATCCATTGGTGGTGGAAGAAAGGATCACTCCAAGATTTACCTAACACACGTTCGGTGTAAACAATCATCTTAGGAACTGTGCGGTAATCAATTCGTCGGAATAATTTTAAAAAAGAAATCTCTTCTACACTTCCATTTTCCGATCGACAAGACCAACTAAGAACGGGTCCAATAGATGATACATTTGTCACAGCAGGAAAATCCCAAATGTGTAATCGTTCTTTGTCTTTTAAAATGCGTGAACCTTCAAAATAAGCTGTGTCTACTAGAGTCAGACCTTTCCCATCCAAAGATCGCATGTTTGTCGGGCATTTCCAAGAATATAAATTAAGAGGCTTTTGAGGGTCGGTATTAGGATACAAACTAAAGAAAAATACAAATGATTGTTCTTTAAGTTCTTTTTTTAAGGAACGATGTAAACCAATCCCCGCTACATTCAAATAAATTTGAATTTTTTCATGATCTTTGTTAGTCGATGCAAGATCTTTCACAGAATCAATGATCTCTGATGCATCAGGTCTTTGGGTTCGCACCAACTTCCAATTCAATTGGTTTCTTTTGGACTCCTTCGGATTAAAAGTAAAAAGATAAAATTCCTCTTTGTAAGGGAGAAGGAATACTGTAGGAAGTTTAACTGATTCAAGTGAACGAGTATTTTCTTCTTCATTTTTCCTTTGAATTCCATTTTCTGTTTCCCTACTTTCAGTATAGGTAGAATCAAAAAACTTAGATTCTCTTGCAGTGGAAAATCCTGATAAAAATTTAAACTGTTGGTTTACAAATGGAATTTGAAAAAGTGAATGAGGGCTGCCTTTAGAATTCCTTTGTGTTCTTACGGAATTGTATTTGAACAAAACATCAAATAGACCCCAGACATCATTATCATCTCTTAAATGGCTTAATGCATATTCAAAAAATAAATCAGTGGAAAAAGCAATTGGACGGTAGTTACGGATATAATATAAATCCTCATACGGATGATTGAATAAATAATCACTCATCCCGTCTCGGATGTTTCCATTGACTGGGCCTTTTTTACCAGAAGCTGTATGGGCAAAAATAAATCCAAAATTACGAAGGAATTCTGCCGCATAAAATGCATTTTCTTCATCCAATATCCCGCGGCTTTTGGTTAGTTCAATCGTTGATTTTCGATATTCCTTGCGATAGATTTGGTTGTAACCTTGTAAAATGGTAGCAGCATATTCGAGTCGCCTCCATTTTTTTTCCTGTGCCATATAGATGATTTCATCTGTCATCCGAGATGACAACTCAGGGTTTTGGTCCATTAACATTTGTGAGATGCGAAGTTTAGGCCAAATGTCTGCTTCTGTTAGTTTTTCAGGGTCTTTTATTTTTTGTAATGCTTTGAGAGCAGATTCTGCACCACTCACCTTATAAAGTGATACAGAAATTAAGTCTTTTACTTCAGAAAGAGACATTGGTTCATTTAGAAATGGATGATGGATATCTGTTGACCAATTGGATAAATCTAACTTTAAATAATAATCCAAAGATTTTTTGTATTCTTTTTGGAAGTAAGCGAGAGCACCTAACTTCACATAAATACGATTAAGGATAGATGTTTTTTTCCCTCTAGCTGATTTTAGAAAATTCAAATAAGATTCTTCCGCACCCGGGTAATCGCCAGATAAAATTTGTAAAAATGCCAATCTTTCGATTGAATTTTCGCTCGTATTCCCATCTGTTATTTTTTCTAAATCCATTATCATTTTTTGAAAATGGATCCCTTCTCTGACAAAACCTAAAAAAGACAACTTAGCAGGTAAATCTTCATCAATTCGATCAAGGAGCGGTATCCACTCTAAATTCATATCCTCAAAAAAAGGTGAACTCACTCGCATAATGTTCACAAAATGTTTGTGCATGTCTTTGTCTTTCCCTGTGGGAAGATCGATATAGTATTGCAAACGAAACACACGGCATAGGGCATAGTAAGGTTTTGTTTTTTGACAATCCATTCGAACCATTGTCTTTTTCTCATCTTCTCCCGATTGGAAAAGATTGGTTCGCATATTCTTTGCTAAATTACGAAAATAGGTATTGGGTTCCTTTTGGATGTAGGTATCCAAAGTTTTGATGGCCTGTACTTCATCACCTTGGGATTGTTTCCATAAAGAGGTCAGTAAAAAATCGGCAAATGTATATTCCCCTTTTTTAATCCTCAGATCATATAGAATGTTTGCAATCCCTACTTTGTCTTTTTTTTTGAGATAGTATTCACCTAGCATCAAATAAAAGTCAATTTCCTGATTTGGTGTCAATGTTTCTGGAGTTTTGAACCTGTAATCCTCTCGGATGGCCAGTTGTTCTTTTCCTTGGATGAGTAATTTTCCTTGTGTTCCTGAAACAACCCAACCATGATTTCTTTGGTTTTGTGCGTATATAGATGTATAGGAAACTAGGAAGATGAAACTGAAAAAAATAGAAAGTGACAGTCGACTCTTCATCGTATCTTTGATTCTCTAGGACCAAGGGATTTGGTCAAGTGACATAAAGGGAAATGGCAGAAAGTTTCGATTACCAAAGCATTGTAGAGTGTTTCGACGAATTCATCATCATCATGGATATGAATTTAGAAATCCAATTCTCCCAAACCTCACCAAACCTCTACCTTCCCAACGATTCCATCGAGGTCGGCAAACACATCAAAGAACTCCCAATCATCCCTAGAGACGGACTCATTTTATCCAATTTGTGCCAGGAAACTTTGAGCCGGAGAATTCCTTTCCAGTTTTTCACCTCGCTACTTGGCAACCAGTATCGGATCGTAGGAAGATTTCTTGAAACCAAGTCAGGCCCTTCTGTCATTTTGCGGGGAGAACCTAACTTCAATATTGAAGGTGTGATCTTAGACAGTGGACCCTACGTCATTTTTCGTTACAAATTTGATTCAGAGTTTTTGATTACCTATGTATCTCCGAATGTTTCGATTAACTTAGGTTATCAAACCGGAGATTTCAAAAAAGGGATGTTGAAATTAGAAAATTTGGTGCATCCCGATGACAAACAACAAATTGAAATCGAAGAAAAAGAATACATCAAAAGTAAACAAAGGACCTACCAAAGGGAATTTCGTCTTAAAAAACCAGATGGCAACTTTATATATGTTTCAGAATACAGCGTTGTTAGTTACTACGACTCGTATCCTACGGAAAAGATTTCTTATCTTTCGGATATCAGCGAAAGAAAAGAAAAAGAAATAGAAATCAAAAACCAAAGGGATGAACTAAACCGAATTCGAGTTTTATTCGAAGAAACAAACGCAGCAGCAAACGTGGGAGCCTGGGAAGTAGACTTGGTTCATCATACTGTCTTTTGGGCAAAAGAAACAAAACGTATCCTCGAAGTTCCTGAAGATTATATTCCTAACCTTGAAAATGCTTTTCAATTTTACCCAATAGATTCTGAACAAAATGCTCTAAAGAAAGCATTCGAAGAAACCATTAACAATAAAACATCCTACGAACTTGTGTTACAAATCAAAACTTACACAGGAAAATTCAAATGGGTGCGTACAATTGGTCATGGAGTTTTTGAAAATGATACATGTATTCGTGTCTATGGAAGTTTCCAAGATATCACTAGTAGTGTCAATTTAGACAAACAAAAAGAAGAGGCATTATCCAAACTCGAATCTATATTAGATGCAACAACACATGTTACAATCATAGGAACTGATATTAATGGGATGATTACCCATTTCAATAAAGGAGCAGAATACCATTTACAGTATAAAGCAGAAGAAATGATTGGGAAAAATTCTCCTTCTATCTTACATAAGGAAGAAGAAGTATTATTCCGTGCAGAAAATCTATCACAAGAATATGGTGTTCCAATTTCTGGTTTTGAAACCCTTATCTACAAAGCGAAGTTTAGTGAATATGATTCACATGAATGGACCTATATCAGAAAAGATAAAACTGAATTCCCCGTGCAACTTGTCATCACTGCCAGTAGGAATTCAAAAGGTGAAATCACCGGATTTTTAGGGATAGGAATCGATATTTCTTCACAAAAGGCAACCGAAGAAGCCTTACGTGAAAGCGAAAGACGCTGGCAATTTGCACTCGAAGGATCAGGAGATGGAATTTGGGATTGGAATGCTGAAACTGACCAAGTTTATTTCTCCAATCAATGGAAGGCTATGCTTGGTTTCTCAGAATCGGAAATTGGCACGGATATTTCAGAATGGGAAAAAAGAGTCCATCCTGAAGATTTGAACGATTGTTTAGAGGCACTAGAGAAACACTATCGTGGTGAAACCAATATTTATATGAGTGAACACCGTATGCTGTGTAAAGATGGAACATATAAATGGATTTTAGATAGAGGAAAGGTCATCGAACGAACAGTAGATGGAAAACCATTACGTGTAATGGGGACACACACTGATATTACACACCGAAAGATATTAGAAAATGATCTGATCATTGCTAGAGAAAAAGCTGAAAAAGCATCGATTGCAAAATCAAATTTTTTGGCGAATATGAGCCATGAGATTCGAACTCCACTTAATGGTGTGATCGGTTTTGCTGATTTATTAATGCGCACTGAATTAAGCCAAGTCCAAAGAAAGTATATGGAAACTGTGCATTTATCTGCACTTTCACTTCTCGATTTGATCAATGATATCCTTGATTTTTCCAAAATTGAATCAGGGAAAATGGAACTTTATAAAGAAAGGGTCAACATTTATGATTTACTCCACCAAATTGCAGAAATCGTAAAACACAAAGCATACGAAAAAGGATTGGAACTCATATTAAACATATCTCCGAAAGTCCCTCGAAATGTTTTTGTCGATTCATTGCGACTTAGGCAAATCCTTTTGAATTTAATTGGTAATGCGCTTAAGTTCACTCTTCGAGGAGAAATCCAAATCAAATTAACATCAGAACCAATAAATCAAAACGAATATGAATTTTTATTCGAAGTCATCGACACAGGGATTGGGATTGATAAAGAAAATCAAACAAAAATTTTTGAAGTATTTGCCCAAGCAGATAGCTCCACAACACGGCAGTTTGGTGGAACAGGGCTTGGACTATCTATTTCTTCCAAACTATTACAACTTTTTGGTTCTAAAATTGAATTAGAATCAAAGTTACACGAAGGATCTAGATTTTATTTTAAATTCACAACGATTGCAGATAACGAACGTAACACTGAACCTAATCTAATGTCTATCAAAAAGGTTATGGTCGTCGATGACAATGATACCAATCTCACCGTTATCAAAGAAATGTTGGCATACAAAAACATTGAAACAATTACATTTAATTCACCTAAGCTGGCAATAGCAGATTTCCAAAAGGGAAACGAATATGACGTTGTGATTAGTGACTATAATATGCCTGATATGAATGGACTTGATTTCATTACACAATTGAAAAAAATTGCTGAAACTAAAAAATGCAAACTTCCTTTTTTAACCATTCATTCCTCGTCAAACGAAGAGACCATTTACGAAAAAGGAAAGGAGTTGGGGGTTGGTGTGATTTTACTGAAACCAATTCAAACCAATATCCTATACGAAAGTCTATATGATTTGATCTCTGGAAGGCACTCGGATATCAGCTCCAATGGTAAGGAAAAATTCAAACCTATCATCACAAATGAAAAAACTAAAGTGATGATCGTTGAAGACAACCCTGTAAACATGATGTTAACAAAAACCATTGTATCAAAAATATTACAATCTGCGATTATCATCGAAGCAACTAATGGAGTGGAAGCTGTAGAACATTTCAAAAAAACAGAACCTAATCTAATCCTAATGGACATCCAAATGCCAGAGATGAATGGTTATGATGCCACAAAAGAGATTCGCAAATTAACTATCGGGAAAAATGTTCCCATTATTGCTCTCACTGCTGGGACCCTCTCCGATGAAGAGAACAGGTGTTTGGAAAGTGGAATGAATGATTACATACCCAAACCAGTGGTATTAAATACCATCGCTGAAAAAATGAAACACTGGCTTCAAATCGGATAATCCGCCAACTTGATGGACGATTTGCACACTATTTCACACAAAACTCAATCCTATTTTTCGATAGACCATTGATTCTCGTATTCGTTTTGTAGGGATAATTTAACCATAAAAGATCCATTTCAGTAAAAGAGGTCATTTATGGCAGAACAAACCCAACACGCATTGGGAGACATAGCCGCACGTCAGCTGGCAAATACGGTCAAAACGAATGCACAATACGGCGCAATCACCCCACGTTTTTTAGTTAGGTTACTCGATTGGAAACCTTTAGAAGCAGGGGTTCTCCGAGTCAACCGCGTAAAATCCAATACTCAAGTGGATGTACTTTGCGGACAAAAGGGAGAACAAGAACTTCCAGAAACATTTGTTAACTACGAAGAAAAACCTCGTGAATACACTCTTAGTTTAATTTCCACAATCCTTGATGTTCAAACAAGAGTTTCAGATTTATACAGTTCTCCACACGAACAAATTAATGAACAACTACGACTAGCAATTGAAAGCGTTAAAGAAAAACAAGAATTGGAACTCATCAATAATGATGATTATGGATTATTAAAAAATGTTCCGGCTCACCAACGAATTAATACAAGAAAAGGACCTCCTACTCCGGATGATTTAGATGATTTGATTACAAAAGTTTGGAAAGAACCTTCTTTCTTTTTAGCACATCCACTTGCAATCGCTGCCTTTGGTCGTGAATGTACAAGAAGAGGTGTTCCTCCAGCAACTGTAACTCTGTTTGGTGCTCAATTTTTAACATGGAGAGGTCTGCCACTCATTCCTACTGATAAACTTCTTGTAAATGGAGAAACAACACCAAAGTCCGCAGTTGGAACTTCTAGTATTTTACTGTTGAGAGTTGGTGAAAAAAAACAAGGGGTAGTCGGATTATACCAATCAAACCTTCCAGGGGAACAAACTCCGGGACTTTCTGTTCGGTTTATGGGAATTAATCGATCAGCCATTGGATCCTATTTGATTTCTCTCTACTGCTCCGCAGCTATACTCACTGACGATGCGATTGCCTCACTCGACAATGTAGATGTGGGAAATTATTATGAATACAAATGATCCGAGTTTTTTAAATCTAAAACCGGACTCATTCATTAATGGTTCCTCATCGCATTTTCCTGACGAAAAAACGTTAGAAAAAATGGCGAAGGAAATGTATGGAGTATTGCAATCGTTTGGTGGAAGTAATCTACCGACAACAAGTTTTCCATTAAATGACTTCACTTCGAAAAATATTCCAAAAGAGTCCTTACCTTACTTAGAAGATTTAAAATTAACGGATACTGGTTTTTCCTATTCTGATTTTCAGTCTTTTCCGAGTATCAACATACCTCAGTCAGGTGGTGGGAACCTCGCATCCGCAAGGAGAGATTTTCCAATCCTAACAGAAACAGTCAATGGAAAACCATTGGTTTGGCTCGACAATGCCGCTACCACTCAAAAACCAACTTCTGTGATCGAAAGATTATCTCATTTTTATCTTCATGAGAATTCGAATATTCATCGTGCCGCTCACACTTTAGCGGCGAGGTCAACTGACGCATATGAAAAAGCGAGATCACTTGTCCAAGGTTTTATAGGAGCAGGGAGTGTTGAAGAAGTTGTGTTTGTAAGAGGAACGACAGAAGGTATCAATCTACTTTCCAATATTTTATCAGACAAATACATCCAATCAGGTGATGAAATTCTCATTACTCATTTAGAGCACCATGCAAACATCGTTCCTTGGCAAATGGTTTGCGCTAAAAAAGGAGCAAAACTAAGAGTTGCGCCAGTTGACGATTCAGGACAAATCATTCTAAGTGAATACGAACGTTTGTTAAACTCGAAGACAAAAATTGTTTCAATCACACAAGTTTCAAATGCTCTAGGTACTGTCGTTCCTGTAGAAGAGATGACAAAGTCTGCACATAAAGTAGGAGCCCTTGTGATTGTGGATGGAGCGCAATCCGTATCTCATATGCCTGTTAATGTCCAGGAAATTGATTGCGACTTCTTTGTCTTTAGTGGGCATAAACTTTTTGCTCCAACTGGCATCGGTGTTGTCTATGGAAAAAAATCGATATTAGATAGTTTGCCTCCTTGGCAAGGTGGAGGGAATATGATCAAAGATGTTAATTTTGATCACACTACCTTTCAAGATGCTCCCTTTCGTTTTGAAGCAGGAACTGGTAACATCGCCGACGCAGTTGGTCTAGGAGCTGCTATCGAATATTTGAATCGATTCGGAATGAAACATATTTCTGCATTCGAACACGATCTTTTGGAATATGGCACCAAAGAACTGTTAAAGGTTCCAGGACTCCATTTGATTGGAACAGCAAAAGATAAAGCCGGAGTTTTATCCTTTGTTATTGATGGATTCAAAACAGAAGAAATTGGGAAAAAACTAGCAGAAGAAGGCATTGCCGTTCGTGCCGGTCACCATTGTGCACAACCAATCTTAAGAAGATTTGGATTGGAATCAACCGTGAGACCTTCCCTCGCCTTTTACAATTCTTGTGAAGATATTGATTCACTCATAAGGGTGTTGTATGGATTAGGTAGCCGGAATCGTTTAGGTCTTTAGTTCAAATGGTAAAATCCAAACCTTGGATTTCATTCGAACTTCTGACTCTGACTTCTGATTTCTGATACACAACCGAATAAGGAGGAATGCTTTGGGTAATCCAAGCATTCCCTCCAATGATGGATTGTTTTCCAATGACCGTTTCACCACCTAGGATAGTGGCTCCTGCATAAATCACAACACCCTCTTCAATCGTTGGATGGCGTTTTTGTTTCGCCAAAGATTTGTTTACCGACAAAGCTCCAAGAGTCACACCTTGGTAAATTTTTACGTTGTCCGCAATACGTGTAGTTTCTCCGATCACAATCCCTGTTCCATGATCCATAAAAAATGCTCTTCCAATTTCTGCGCCGGGATGAATGTCAATTCCTGTTGCTTCATGAGCCACACCTGACAATAGCTTTGGAAAAATAGGCAATGATGCCTTAAAAAAATAATTCGCAACTCTGTGCACAGCACCAGCATAAAATCCTGAATAGGCGAGGATGACTTCATGAATACTTTCAGCAGCAGGATCACCTAAAAATGCTGCTTCTGCATCTTCCCACATCCATTGGTATAAACCAGGAAGTTTGGCAATGAAGTTATGTAAAATCTCATCTAACGCAACCAGACGACCAAGTTCTTTTTCAGCATATGTTGCATATGGTTCTAATAAGTTTTTCCAACGAATCCGAAAGAGTTCTAATTGGTCCATAATTTGTTCTTTGGATGAAAAGTTACGTTCTGAGTGATAACCAGAAAAGAGGATAGAGAACAATTCTTCCAAAAAACGGTTTGCCACTTGTTTACCACCCACCACTGTTTCAGGGATTGATTGGCGATTAAGTATTAAATTATATAATTCATCTTGCCCGTTCGATAACATATAAACTAGTTCGAAATGTATTGGAATCAATGAGAATGCGAAAAATTGGAATCTCTGAAAAACCAACTCAAAATCGATAAATCAGATGTACATCCAAGACAAAATATTGAATACGATTGTCCGATTGACCCCATTTCTTTCTCATGGACATTGTGCTAGTCTCTGTATCAAAACTTTCCAAAACCATCGGCGAAAAAAAACTTTTTACCAACCTTGATTTCTCTATCAGTGAAGGAGAAAAACTTGCCATCGTTGGAATCAATGGATCGGGTAAGTCTACCTTACTACGTGCCATACTGGGAAAAGAAGAAACAGACTCTGGACAAATCATCAAAAACAATAACCTAAAAATTGCTATCCTCGACCAAAATCCCATCTTTGATCCAAAGGAAACCATCCTCGACCATATTTACAAAGGAGACAACAAACTCGTTAAAACCATTCGTAAGTATGAAGACATATGTGAACGAATGAGCGAAGGGGAAGAAGGACTCGATGAAGAATTTACAAATGCCTCACAGGAAATGGATAGGCTTTCTGCTTGGGATTATGAACAACAAATCAAATCCATCTTACGTGAATTAGGTGTTGAAAAACTTGAACGTAAGATGTCTGAATTATCAGGTGGAATGTTAAAAAAGGTAGAACTTGCCAAATCTTTAATTGATGAAAGTAATTTACTGATTTTAGATGAGCCTACAAACCATTTGGATGTAAAATCCATATTATGGTTAGAAGACTATCTTGCCAACTTAGACAAGGCAATCCTTCTCATTACACATGATCGTTATTTTTTAGATCGGATCGTAACAAAAATTTTGGAACTTGATCGTGGGAATTATTTTTTATACGAAGGGAACTATTCAGTTTATTTAGAGAGAAAAGTCGAAAGAGAAGAAACTCTTCAAAAACAAGAAGACAAAATCAAACAATTTTTGAAACAAGAAGTGAAATGGCTCAAACGCCAACCTAAAGCTCGAACCACAAAACAAAAGGCAAGAATTGATCGAGCAAACGAATTACAATCGAGAGAAAAACGAGAAATCCAAAAAGATTTAGAACTGAGTGTCGCCGCAAAACGCCAAGGAAAAACTATATTAGAAATCCATAATCTCAAAAAATCAATTGGTGAAAAAGTTCTCATCAATGATTTTACCTATACTTTTAAAGCGAAGGAAAGACTGGGTATCATTGGTCCAAATGGAATCGGAAAATCCACTTTACTCAATTTAATGGCTGGACGACTAACACCAGATAGCGGCTATTTAAAACCAGGACTCAATACCAAAGTTGGATATTTTGACCAAACAAGTTCTGAACTTCCATTAGAACGAAATGTATTAGAATACATCAAAGATGTTGCAGGTGAGATGATTGAAACCGAATCTGGTGAAAAAATTTCAGCAGCGAAAATGTTGGAACGATTTTTATTTGATGGGAAATTACAATATACACCAATCGCCAAACTTTCTGGAGGTGAAAGACGAAGACTATTCCTAGTTCAAATTTTAATGACGGGTCCAAATTTTCTCATCTTGGATGAACCAACTAATGATTTGGATATCCAAACTCTTTCTGTTTTGGAATCCTTTTTAGATGAGTTCCCTGGCACTGTGGTGATTGTATCACATGATCGTTATTTTCTCGATCGAACCGCAGAAAGCTTACTCATCTTTCGCAAAGAAGGAAAACTCGACCACTTCATTGGAACTTTCTCTTCCTTTTTAGAACAAGATACATTAGAGATTGAAAACGAACCAGGTTCTAATCCACCCACAGTGATTCCAGAAAGGATTCAAACTGTGGAAAAACCTAAAAAATCAAAACAAGACCTAAAAAAAATCCAATCCCTAGAAAAAGACATCGCATCACTCGAAGAGAAAAAAACAATCTTAGAATCTAAATTGAGTACATTCGCAAATAATCATATGGAATTAAACAAAATAACGAAAGAAATCCAAACAATCGAGGCGGAAATTCTTTACAAAATGGAGGAATGGGAAATGTTTCATTCCGAATGAAAACGGTCCACTACACAAGAATTCTGCTTTGGACCCCCATTATCCTCATTGGGTATTTTATAGCCGCACAGGTTGGATTTAATATTGCCTTCCTCAATAGCCAAGTTTCACCCGTTTGGCCCCCAGAAGGAGTAGGACTCTCCTCCCTTTTGCTCCTTGGTCCTGTGGCTTTGCCAGGAATATACCTCGGTGCTACCTTTGCGAATTTTTATAATAACCCACACTTCCAAACAGCGTTTATTATAGGGATCGGAAACACTCTCAGTAGTTATGTCAATTATAGTATTATCAAACGAGTAACGGAAAAAACAGATCCATTGTATTCAACAAAGGATTTAATTTATTTCTTAAGCATTGGAACCTTTCCTGGATCATTTATTAGTGCAGTACTTGGAGTCACAAGTTTATGGTATTGGGATTTTTTATCTTCTGAATTGTACTTCAATGTGTTCTTTACTTGGTTTTCAGGTGAGATGCTTGGGTTTCTCATCGTAGCACCCCTACTTTATGTTTGGTTTTATCCTAAATCCAAATTAAATTTAGAACTATCTAAACAATTAGAACTTTTCCTCTGGATCATCATTGTATATATTTCGGGCTCTATTGCTTTTAGCGATGAATGGCCCCTTCTTTTTCTTCCCATCCCTTTTGTCATTGTCACAAGTATTCGGTTCCGCCAATTTGGTGCCACTTTATCAACTGTTGTTTTATCTTACACTGCTGTCACACTCACAATAGAAGGGAAAGGTGTATTTGCGAGGCGAGATGCCAGCGGCCTTTCAATCAATGATTCACTGATCTTTTTAGATGCGTTTTTATTTTGTATCAGTGGGATTGCCTATTTCCTTGTCACTGCCACACGAGAAAGAGAACGAGCCCAAGAAACTTCTCTAAAGTCATTACAAGTGTTAAACGAACTTAAAGAAAAAGCCAATGAGGAATTGGAACAAAAAGTTTTAGAACGTACTGCTGTCATCGAAGAACAAAGGATCGAAATTGAAAAACAATTGGATATGGCGAAACGCATCCAAGAATCGCTTTTCCCACAAAAAGAAATTGTACCCAATGGCGTAGAAATTTTATTCAAAAATATCCCAATGATGAAAGTTGGTGGTGATTTATATGATATTATCTGGAAACAAGACAAACAAGAATTAGGTGTATTTATCTGCGATGTATCTGGGCATGGGATCCCAGCTGCCTTATTAAGTGCTCTTGTTAAAACTTCACTTGAAAAATGGAAAGAAGACCCCAAGGACTTAAAAGAAAGTTTGGAATCGATCCGTACCCAAATCATTCCAAATTTAAGAGAACATTTTGTAACCGCAAGCCTCGTCCATTTACAGACGGAGACTGGTGTTCTCACTTTTGCACGCGCAGGCCATTTCCCTTTATTCATCATTCGAAATTCGGGTGCCATATTTAGTTTAAAACCGATGGGAAGGATCATCACACCAATCTTCGATATCCTAGCGGAAGAAGAAAAGTTCCAACTTGAAAAAGGAGATTTGATTGTGATGTTAACAGATGGCCTCACAGAAGCAAGAGATCCTTCCTCCTTACAAATGTTTGGTGAAGATAATCTCCTACAACTTGTATGTGACCTCCGAAGCCAACCTTTAATAACAATTCGAGATGAAGTATTCCAATTCGTCATCCACCTTTCGGGAGGAATTCGTGCCATCCAAGACGATTTAACTCTTGGACTGATTCGTTACACGGGCGTATAAAGTAAAAACAAATCCAAACTTTAGTATGTGGACAAGGATCCCAATCTTTCATCATCTGATCGTCTTCATGCATATGGAGGTGTTAAAAACTCTTCAATACATGGAAGAAGGATCTCCGATCGTTCCTCTTCGTTCATAGGTCCTAAGTCTCCTCCTTTATTGAAACGATTCACAGATCTTTGATAATCTGAATGATTGATCAAAAATGCCAGTTCAACTAGTTCTATTGAATTTCCATGAATTTGTCTAATATAAGCGCTACAAGAGATATAGGATCCGAAACTAGTGTTCTTTTGACGAAAGTACCTAATTTTATAAACAACTCCATATGGTGTATAACTTTGTAAATGATTTGGGAAATGTTTCTTTTTTGTATCCATCCAATCGTAAAAATATACCAAAACTGACTCATTGTTCATGGAACATCATTGCTTTCATTTGCCACATCACTTCGAAGGTTTAAAGATATTTCATCAATGGCTTCTTGGAATCCTTGTAAATACATGGTAGATACAATGTTTGGTTCATTAAAAGCATTCCCAAAATCACGTTTTTGAAATCGGTAAGGTATAAAAATGTACCAAGGGCTGATATAGCGTGTTGCCATTTGGGTATTCTTTTTCTCAGTGACCAAACGGTTTTGGTGGTATAATTTAACCGTTATTTCTAAATTTAATTTCTCTTGGCATGGGTATAAACAAAGAGTTAACATTTGTAATACTTGAACTAGATTCCCTTCTTCCCAATCACTCTTGGGCCGATTTGCTACTACAAAAAGTACATAGTCTGTTTTAACATTCGTAAGTTCAAAATTTTTATCGTCTATGTTGTGAACATAGACTGTTTTCCATTGGTATCGAGAATATCCTATTTGTTTTTGTTGTTTTGAAAAGTATTCATTCCATGGCATTCCAAACATGGGATTGATTTCAACATATCGTTTATGCCCTTTCTGATAGAACATTCGGTTTTGGTTTAAAATGGTGATGGATTCACCAATTTTGTTTTTCTCCAGTTCTTTCGGGAAGGTCCTGAGTTGGTGTTCTAAATTGGCAAAGGCACATTGAGTTATAAATAAAATACAACAGATTAAAATATATTTCACAGACAGATCATTCCTTGGTTTGGGGAGGGGTTAAAAATTCTTCGATGCAAGGAAGAAGGATTTCAGCCCTTTCCTTTTCATTCATGGGGCCAAGTTCACCACCCCGAGGGATCATGGATTTATGATAGTCTGCGTAATTGACATTGAAAATCATCTCTAACATCTCGATGGATTTGGTATTGGTTTGGCGGAGGTAAGCTGCGCAGGAAATAAAGGAACCAATCGAAGTCAACTCTCTCCGAAAGTATTGGATCTTATACGAATTAGAGTCCAGGTCATACACCCGAAGCCTATTGGGATATTGTTCCTTCTTTGTTTGCACCCACTCATGGATGTCCATTCCTGCTGGTAAATGGATGGGGTTTTTCGGATAGACCCTCCTCTCTTTTGGCAAAAGGCTTGCGCAAGAGTAAGAAAGAAGGGTTACAAGTATCAGGGATAGACGAAAGACCAAAACCATCCATGTGAAGGATTGATTCTTTGCTACGAAACCAGTCCTTTTTGGACAAATTGTACGGTTAAGGTCCATCTTCCGGCGTTTGGATTCTAGGGAATTTTTGTTGTACAATGAATTACAACCTCCATTTCCCTGGACGACCTAAGTTTTGGTAACGCCCGCCTGGGATGTGCATTGGGTTATGCCCTCCACCTGACCTCGGTAGGTGAAACTGGCTTCCTCCGCCATGGTAGGGAACTCCATACCGATACGAATTTCCGTGATAAGGAATGTGATTTTGTCGGTAGTAGTGACCACTTTGGCCTTGGTTTCTTGTGTAGTAAGAATCATCTCCCATACCAGGAGTGATACATCCCACACTTAGAAAAGACATACCACCAAGGAACAAAAAGGAGATTACCCACCTAACAAGCTTTTTACGATTAATGGTTTGGATGGATTCAAAATTGATTCGGTTCATCATGATCCAAGTATAGATGCCAAACAATGGTTTTGAAATGGAGGGTTTCCGCAGTTGCGGGGATCACCTATCTGATGTATGAGGACAGGAGAAAAAGTTTGGACAAAGGAAAGGGACCACGGTTTCGAAATCGTTTCAGAAAGAGCAAATGTTCGATCATAGGGAAGGTAATCCATTGAGAAGATTTGAGATGAGAAACAAAGTTAGAAACATGGAGATAAAATATTATGTCACCTCGCGCCCTTGATGTGGAGGAGGCGCTAGCCGTCCGAAGGACCGAAGCGAATGCGTGAGTCCGGAGCAAGCAAGGAAAGGCGCCCTAATTCGTTCTTGTTTCCCTTGTTATAGTTCAAAATGATGGAAAAATCAGTTAAATTTTCCGCAGGAAGTGTGCCCCATCCATGGCAAATATCTATTACGACGACAGTTGCGATCTCAATCTCCTTAAAGGTAAAACCATTGCAGTGATTGGCTACGGAAGCCAAGGTCACGCCCAAGCTCAAAACATGAAAGATTCTGGTTTGAAAGTCATTATTGGACTTCGCGATGGATCTAAATCAGTGAAAGAAGCGAAAGAAGCTGGTTTCGAAGTTTATAATGTAGCAGAAGCTTCTAAAAAAGCGGACATCATCCAAATCCTTGCTCCTGATACAATCCAAGCTGACATGTATAAGGCGGACATAGAACCAAACCTTACGGAAGGAAAGGCTCTTGTTTTCTCGCATGGATTTAACATCCACTACGATCTCATCACTCCTCCTAAAAACGTAGACGTGTATATGGTGGCTCCCAAAGGTCCAGGACATTTGGTTCGCCGTGTTTACACGGAAGGTGGTGGGGTTCCATGCCTCATCGCAATTTACCAAGATGCAACAGGCCAAGCAAAAGCTCGCGCACTCGCACATGCAAGTGGAGTTGGTGGAGGAAGAGCAGGAATTTTAGAAACCTCTTTCCGTGAAGAAACAGAAACAGACCTTTTTGGGGAACAAGCGGTTCTTTGTGGTGGTGTGGCAAACCTCATCATGAGTGGTTTTGAAACACTTACAGAAGCAGGATACGATCCAGAAATCGCTTACTTTGAATGTTTGCATGAAGTAAAACTCATCACTGACCTTATTTATGAAGGTGGACTAGCTCGTATGCGTTTTTCTATCTCTGATACTGCAGAGTATGGAGATTACATCAGTGGCCCACGTGTGATTGATGCAGGTGTGAAAGCTCGTATGAAAGATGTTCTGACTGACATCCAAAAAGACAAGGGTGCAGCGTTTGCAAAACGTTGGATGGCTGATACAAAAGCTGGATACCCTGAATACAAAAAACTCAAAGAAAAAAATGCGGCTCATCCTATCGAAGCAGTAGGAACAAAGCTACGTTCGATGATGAAGTGGCTCGCAAAGTAATGGTTTAGGTAACTTAAGTTAGAAGAAAGAAAGAAGGATTTTATATGAAAGTAACACAAAAGATTGTACTCGCAGCCCCTGCACGAACTCCTTTTGCACAAATAGGCAAGGCGCTCGCACAGTATCCAGGCCACCACTTAGGGAAACTAGTGGGTGAAGAAGTGATGAAACGCAGTGGTTTAAAACCAACTGACATTGACGGTGTGATCGTGGGAGAAGGATTCTCAAATGCACCAAACTCTGCTCGTGTGATTGCCAACCTCATGAACCTGCCTTTAGAAATTCCATGTTTGACAGTGGCAAACAATTGTGTATCTGGACTCGAAGCAGTTGCGGAAGCGTCTCGCCGAATTATGTTAGGTGAAGGTGAAGTCTTCCTCGTAATCGGTGAAGAATCCCAAACATCTATGCCTTTCGTTGTGAAAAATGCTCGCCTTAACAAAAAAACAAACAGCTTAGATTCACTTGTGAAACTCCTTCCAAACGACCTTCCTGAAGGAGTAGAACTTCGTGATACATTAGAAGATGGTCTTGGTGATGGGGAAACTTCTTACGGAATGCAAGTAACGGCAGAAATCCTCGCACAAAACTATGCACTCCCACGGGAAACTCAAGACAAAGTAGCATACGAATCTTTCAAAAGAGCATTCGAAGCAACACAAGAAGGTCGTTACAAACCATATATCATGGAAGTAAAAGACGATGAAGGAAACCCACTCCAAGCGGACGAAGCGGTTCTTCTTCGCGAAGGTCTTGTGAAAAACCCTACTCGTATGGGTCGCGCAATGCTTATGTTTGATAACCCAGCAATGAAATTTGATGCTTGGAAAGAAAAGTATGGAAAAGATTTGAAAAAATCGCACGGCCCTACTGTTTCCATCTTCAATGCAAGCCCACGTTCTGATGGAGCAGCGGGAATCATTGTCGCTTCTGAAGCAGCAGCAAAAAGACTCGGTCTCAAAGCAGAAGCAGTTGTAACAGGTTTCAAAATGAAAGGTGTTGCACCAAACCTTATGGGACTTGGGCAAGCAGAAGCAACTCTTGGTCTCCTTGAAGAAGTTGGCGAAAAAGTAGAAAACATCGATGTGATCGAAATCCATGAAGCATTTGCAGCAACTGCAGTAGCAGCTCTTGAAGAAATCAAAATCAGAACAGGTTTTGATTGGGAAAAGAACTTTGATGCCAAAAAGATCAACCCTAATGGTGGATCCATTGCCATTGGACACCCGTTTGGTGCTACAGGGGTTCGACTCCTACACAATGCGATCATGGACTTCCATGAAAACAAAGATGCAAAGAAAGTTCTCGTAACTGCTTGTGCACACGGTGGGATCGCAGGTTCAATGATTGTAGAAAGACCATAATTCGAATCCAAGATTCAATTACGTTCGTTCGAAAGATCGAAAAAAAGCCAAGGGTAACCTTGGCTTTTTTTTTGGGATGGAAATCTTAAGAATACAAATGATGCAAAAGGTGAACTCTTTTGAAAAGAATTTTGCATTTCGGCGAAGGGATTTGAAAGAAAGGCTATGATGTGGTAAAGAGGACGTATTGGGTGGCGGGTGGTTAACCCCACCCAATACAGGGCGGGGATAGAAGATTCACACTTTCCCCCCAAACCTCGCAAGCATCGGCACAATCCCATCCCTTGTCTGCTTGGCCGTATCATACCCCGGAACGATCTTATACAACTTCACGTAAAATTGTTTTTCAATTCGTTTGGTACCACTTCCAGTTCTCTCCAGAATATCCTTCGTATATAAATGAAATTCGAAATATCCTATATTAAATTTTCCATCAAGATTCAATTTACCTCCCAATCGAAAACGAATAGGTGAATCCAAACTAATTTTAGAAAAAATCGGAATACTCTCAATGTGATTGTTATTGGAAATCAATACTGATTCCTTCATCTCCATAGGAACAAAGTCTTTTGACTGAGGGAGTTGGAAGAGAACTTTCCCCTCTCTTCGAAATTCAATCTTATAAGACAAATATTCTAAATTTGATTGATCGATAGGACAAATATCAATTGTTAAATGATGATCCAAAACCTCAGATGAACGTGTGATCACATTTCCCTCTCTCTGACCAATTACGATCATACGTTTTCCATCACTAGGAATAGAAAATTTATAAAGTGTACCTGGTTCGGGTAAATCTTTTCCTGTTACGATTAATTCATTATGGATTGGAATTTGAGTGATTGTTTGGACACTTGCAATGTTTGCATCATAAGAATCTTTTTTATCAATCTCCCTTTCATTCAATTTGAGATTGTGTTTGAGTTTAAATAGTTCAGAAGATTTAAATTTTGCCAAAGTTAATCGCTGCATCACTACAATGAGTAGAAGTACGGCAACAAACAAAACCAAGACAAACACCCATATTTCATAAGTGATCATTTTCTCTTCTAAGATTCGAATTTGTTCTAACGAATAGGGTTTCATGATTGATCCAAAAGTATATAATATCGTTTCTTCAAAGGAACCTTACTAAAATTATCGACTTCTCAATTATAGAAAAATACCCTCCCTACCGAAAAGAGATCGACTCAGGTTCAAAACTTCTCATTTTATTACACTATGTCGGGTTACAAAATATTCATTTATCTTCTTATCCTTTGTTTCGCTTTCCCTATATTTTCGCAAAATCATTGGGATGATTATATTGCTGAAAAGAATATTGGATCCACCTATTCAATATTTGGTGACAATGTTAATCTCAGGGATTCTGGAAACATAAATGGAAAGGTCATCAAAAAACTATCCCTTGGTAGTACGGCAAAAATCCTCACAAAAACGAACCAAATTCTAGAACAGAATTCAGTCAAAGAATACTGGTACAAAGTACAAGTGGGCGAAGATACAGGTTACCTTTGGGGAGGGTTGATTGCTGATTATTCATTTCTTCTCGGTGATTTTATGATCCTTTGTAAAAATTTAGGTGTTAAAACACGCAAACTCGAATTAAAAATGATCCAAGGTTCAAAGCTGATTAGCCAAGGCAATTGGGAGGTTGGACCTATGAGTAATGAAACGTGGGAACATACAATTTATGATCCAAAACAATTTTCACCCAATCCAAATTCATTATTTGCTATCAAATATTTAATCTTTTCAGAAATTGAGTATGGTTTTACAAATGAACAAGTATTCATTTTGAATCAGGATTTTAAAATTTTACCACAATTTTCCTGGAATCCTGGTGCATGTGACCCTCCTTCATGTTCAGAAACTTGGTTGGTGTTTCCAAAAGAAACCTTACCTGAAGATAAAAAAATATTACGCAAAGTAATAAAAGGAAAAGAGAACACGATCATCGAGGTGACGCATGGTTTTGATGTTGAAGAAACAAACCAACATGACTTTTACCAAACCGAATATATATGGAAAGGAAATCAGTTTCAAAGAAAGGAAAAATAAAATCGAATGAATAAAACTATTATCATCATAACATTACTCGCTTTTTCAATACCAAGTTTTGCATGGAACAACCATGCAGGGATCACCTATTTGATATTAAAAGACCATTGGAAAGCTCAAAAGGCACCCATGGTCAAAGTAGAATCATTAAAAACTTTTTTATCGAAAGAAAAAGATTCGATTCAAGAAACACTTTCTTTATCTGAAGAATGGGCTTTAACTCGACTCCCCCATTTAACAAGAACAAAAGATGAGTTAAAATTCGCTAATATTACCAAAGAAACTGACCTAGTAACACAATTTTATAAAGCTTTAAGGGTGAATCCCAATCACAAAGCAGCTCTTTATATTCAATCTGTTCCTAAAAAAAGTGGTAAAATCCTTCCCTTGGGTCAGCTCACTACTCTCAATGAAAAAGGGAAACTAGTAAACGAAACATTCCTTTCATTACATGAAGGACAGATGATTGGTGCAGATGAAGTTTTAGTATCGGCTACAGATGAACCTGATTATGACTTAGACTTACACTTATTTGAAGATAACAACAGTGATGTGGGGAAAGTGTATGGTTTTGGTACCCAACCTTTTGGAAATCCTGCAGTCGAATATTCTTCTCAAGCACCCTTTCATATGGGTTTTTTTTATGAACCAACGATCATATTCACACTTGCAGGTTTTTTAAAACGTACTTATCCAGAATTAAGAATCCACCAATTTACATCATTATCAAAATTGGCATTTGCAAAGGGTCATCCTTATTGGGGATATCGATTTGCAGGATGGGCACTTCATTACATCCAAGACCTGACACAACCATACCACTCGTCAGTGTTACCTAGAGTAGGTGCATCAAAACAAATTGGTGTACAACTAGTATCTATGGTTGGTTACCAAACTCCAAAAGACAATATGATTCAATTTGTTTCTGGTCGCCATACCTTAATTGAAGAATACCAATATTATCTCATCAAAGATCTCATATTAACTAAAAATTGGAATCACCCTGTAGTGACTTCAATTATGACCTTTGGTACAAATGATCGAATCGAATGGAAAAGTTTAGATGATTTAAGAGTGAATGTTTGCAAAGAAGCTTATGATGCAGGTGAACCGACAGACGAACAATTGGAAAACTTAAACATACTAAAATATGAAAAATTATATGAAGAAAATCATCCAATTCATACAATTTTAGCTTCTTTATTACGAAATACATCCAAACATACTAGAGCTTATTTGGATGCGATACAACGAAACAATTAATCGATAGGTTCTACTGCAAATCGTTCCAGTAGCTCCAAAGGAATAATCTCTAATGCTCGTTTGTGGGTTGATTCTAAAAATACTTTAGGCGCAACCCCATTTCGATAAGCTTCTAACCATCTAGATGCGCACAAACACCAACGTTCCCCTGGCTTTACTCCAGGAAATGCATATTGCGGCCATGGTGTGATTAGATCGTTCCCTGATTCTTTTTGGGATTCCAAAAATTCTTTAGTTGCTAAGACACAAACTGTATGGGATCCAAAATCTTCGTCAGAAGTATTACAACACCCATCACGAAAAAATCCTGTCAAAGGATCAGTTGAACAGGGTAAAAGTGGTCCACCGAGTACGTTGATTGATTCGTCCATTTACCTACCAAAATGTATAGATAACCGCAGTAGATTTTTGAGGGAAGTTGTTTCTTATCGAAGGGGTCGAAAAAAGAAGGGGGTTTGCACCCCCGCAGTACGACCAAATGGTCTTGGAAAGCCCATAGCCATACTACTATACATATATTTGCTAGTCAAACACTTATGCATTCACTTGGAAAAAAAATATCTTTTTTTCTTCGCCATTTACCTTTACGAGCATTTTCCATTTTCCGATAAAACTGGACCTTTTGGGTATTTCGAAGATTCGAAATTCGATTACACTTTCTTTTTGAGTAATCCATTTCAAATAAAAAGGTTCTACGGAGTTACCATCGATACTTAGAAAAAGTTCAATTTGATTTTTGGTAGGTTTTATGTATTCTAATTGAATCGCATATCGATCACCTAACCGAAAATTTGTATCTCTACATTTAGTTAATATATCTTGTCCATTGGATTTACAAAGTAAAATATCTTCTTCCAATATTTCAGTTTTTGGCGGATCAATCCCTCTTCTAGGTTTCCAATACATATATAAATGAGAAATAAATTCTCTATCGGAATATTGTGTGCGGAACTGTGTGGGTATGGTCATCAATTGAAAATCTTTTGTCAGTTTATGCACTTCGAAATGAAGGTGTGGACCCTGCGAAAAACCAGTGTTACCCGAGTAACCAATTAATTGACCTTCTTCCACTTTGTCTCCGATTTCGACAACCACTCCATCTTTTTTCAAGTGGGCATAATTGGCGATTGTACCATCTTCATGTTGGATCATGATAAAATTTGCTTTTGAAAGTAAATCTTTACGAACTCCACCCTCAGAGTACTTTTTCGCAAAAGAAATAACTGTTCCTTTGCGTGCTGCATGTATTGGCGTTCCTACTGGGATTGTAAAATCGATTGAGTATTTCAAATTTTCCGAATGCGTAAATCCACCATTATAACCTTGGCCTACTCTCGCACGTATTCCATCTGAAAATGGTAGTGAATATGTAAAAGAATCATCATGTACAGCGTCCCAATCTCCATTGCTCACCCTGATTGAAATTGAGTAAAAATTTGATTTAGTTGGATCTTCAACCAAAAGTTTAGTAACAAATACGGGTTCACCATCTCTTAAAACAAAAAACTTAGGGAATTCTTGTGTTATTTTTAAGTTTTTAACTGATAAATTGAATTCAACAGATCGAAATATATCTAAATTAGGATTTTTATTTTTAAGATACAATTCAAATCCATTTTCAATTGGAACAAGAATTGTACAGGTATTTTCAGCAAGGCACTCTTCTTTACCAACTAACTCTGGTGAAGCTGATAACTCTGTAACTATTAAACAAAAAATCAATATTAACTTTTTCACTTTAAACTCGTTATCTGAAATTCGATTTTCTTTTGAAAAACATGATTTGCTGAAACATTTAAGGTCCAATCACCTTCCAGCGGTTCTTGAAAATCCTGTATCGGAATCATAAATGACGACACCCAATCTTCCTTCTTGGATTCCCAACCATATTCGTATAACACATTACTATCTTTTTTACGTAAATTCAATTGAAAAGTATAAACATCAGGTTTTAAAATGGGAAGAGAGATATAAATTGGAGCCAATTTTGAAAAAGTAGTTTGGTCACACAAATTTGTCGAAGTTACATCCAAATTGTCACATAAAAGAATTTGGTCTACATCAACTAATTTCTTCTCAATGGGCGCCGAAGTTTCTCTCCGCCAAACAAGCATGCCTTCGGTTAAATACTCTGCCTCAGCTGATTGTGTTCTAAATCGAGTAGGTATCGTTTTTTTGCGTAGTGAACGAGTTGGTTGGTATACTTCAAAATGAAGGTGTGGGCCCTCACTATAACCCGTACTTCCCGCATAACCAAGCAAGGTTCCGATTCCTACGTATTGGCCTTTTTTGACTAATACACCCATATAACGTAAATGTGCATATTCGGCAATGGTTCCATCATCATGTTTGATTTTTACAAAATTTGCAGACTGTTGGAATTTGGGATCAAATCCACCCTCATTGTTTTTCTCTTCCGTATCAATGACAATTCCAGACCTTGCAGCTGTTACCAAATCATCTTCCTTTAATCCAAAGTCGATTGAAAACCGATTGTCTCCCGAATGTGTTTTTTTTCCATGATAACCTTGGAATACCCTGACCTTCAATTTTGAATCAAACGGTAAGTCATATATATAGTGCGAATTATGTGTTACATTGTAATTCCCAAGGATCCATTTGTATTGAATTTTATAAGATACTTTTTTCTGGTTTTGAATGGTTTTTAATTGGAACAGTTTTTTTCTCTTTTTTCCTTTTAGGATCGTTACAAGAGGCAGAGGAACAGAACTCTTCATATTTTTAACAATCGCATTCACCGAAAGAGAGGTTTCAGTTACATTAGTCGCAATTTTATTGTGAAAATAGACATCTACACCTTTACGATTGGGTACAAAATCTACACATACACGATTCATTGAACAATAAGAAAGAGGTTCATTTGCATATAACAACCCTAAGGGATAAATGAGTGTTACCAAAAAAAACCAAATTCTCATAAAGATGGAATCATATTAAAGAATAGAACTCATTCGACAATCTATTTTCATCACAAAAAACATAGTTGCCTAAAGATTTATTTTATATGAAAGTGAGCAGATGAGTGCAAAGTTATATACATTCCCAATTTCTCACTTTTCTGAAAAAGCAAGATGGGGACTTGATTTAGCAAATTATCCTTACGAGCTAAACCCACTAATTCCCGGCCAACATATCCAAACATTAAAACCAATCGTGAGTGATTTGTATGTGCCTGTATTAGAAACAGATTCAGGTGTTATACAAGGCTCTAGTTCTATTCTAGATCTAGTAGAGGAAAAAGCATTTGGTAAAAAAGCAACAGACGAAGAGAGACAAATGGAGGAAAAAATAGACAACCAAATTGGGAAAAGCTTACAAACTCTTTTATACCATTTCATTTTAGATTATCCAGATATTGTTGGAAAATTGTTTTTGTTACAACCAACTACACTTGAAGAAACAGTTGGACCACCAGAACATTTTGAATTAATAGCCTTATCTCTCAAACGTAGGTATAAAATCACACCCAAAAACTTAGAAGTCGTCAAACTCGCATTAGATGAATGTTCAAAAGAACTCATCCAAATTTATAAATCAAAAAAATATTTTAATGGAAATACTTTTGGAAGAGTGGATTTAACACTTGCAAGCCTAATGGGAATGTTATCGGAACCAAAAGAATCACCTGCCTATCCTTGGTTTACTTCAGTCAAAATGCCTGAATCGTTTATCCAATGGAGAAACGAACTTGGTTATGATGTCTTGTTTGAAAAAATAAGAGAATTTTACAAAGATTTTCGAATCCAATCTAAATAATCCAAATTTCCGTTTAGAATGGGCCAAACAACGATGCAAGGCACTTCATAAGAATGTAATTCTTTGATCCTTTGCATCAGTGAATCTGATTTTTCTATCGTTGTTTTTAAAAAACAAATCACTTCGTTCGTTTCTTCTAAAACATCGTTCCAGACATAAATCGATTCTGTTTTATCCACGAGATTCGCACAAGCTGCCAAATGTTCTGAAATCACACTCTTTGCTGTCTGTTTTGCTTCTTCCTTTGATGGAAACGTCGTATAAATGGTCACATATTTTGTGTCTATATCCATGATTTTTTTTTCCTACTTGCTCTTTCACTCAGATATTTATGATTTTGCTCTATGAATCGTCGTATTTCTAAATTCACAGTACTCGTCGCGTGTATCTGTTTACCACTCTTTTCACAATCATTAAATCCCCCTACCATCACATCCACAAGCCAACTCCAACCAAAATCCAAAAAATACACACCCGTATTTGCCATGGATGGAAAACTAAAAACGAGTTGGGTAGAGGGTGTAGACGGAGAAGGAGTTGGAGAAACGCTACAAATCAAATACAAATCTCCTATCAACTTCCGATCACTTTCTATTTACAATGGGTTTGGTGATCCTAAACTTTGGGCTGCCAATAATCGCATCAAAAAACTTAAAATCACAACCGAAACTGGTAATGAAGAAATTGTCACTTTAAAAGACTCTCTTTCCAGACAGGTGATAGAATTTAAGAATGAAATTCGTGCAAAAGAAATATCTTTAACCATCCAAGAAGTTTATAAAGGAACCAATTCTGAAAATACAGCAATCGCAGAACTAATGTTTGATTCCGAGCAAGCTGGATCTGCCCTCGTTCCTCCTAAAAATACATGGGCCATTGGAAAGTGGAAAACAAAATCCAATATCGCAAGGATCCAACTTCATAACGACGGAACTTGTGAAATGGGTTACGAGACAGCAAAAATGTTATGCACTTGGACTGAAAAAGGTGACAAAGTCATCGTGAGCTTAGAAGCGACATTGCCTTTAACAAATACTGATATTTTAGAAATCAAAAGAAGAGGAAATGCAACTGATCCTACCATTGAAATTAATGGAAAACACGAATTTATCCTAAACCGAGACGAAGTGTAAGAAATTAATTTTAAATGGGGTCTGTCCAAGAAGACCAAATTGTTTCAACCACAGTGGATTCCTTTTCCACTGTGGCTTCAAAATACAAAACCGCATTTTGATAAGGTTTTCCAGAACTATCCCTAACGGGCGTTAATAAAATCAATTCACTATTTAATTCTGTTTCCAATCTTCCTAACAAAGACCATTCATCTAGTTTTCCTTGTTTTGGATATGGCAATACTAATAAACCGCTGACTGTCTCGGTTTTAGGTTTTCGTTTATTACGAACTTCCCACAAAATACGACCAATCGAATAACGAAAATTAAACTCTGAAACTGGTTGCACAATTGTAATTCCATTTTCCGAATAAAGGAAACCATCGATCGCACAGGGGCCAGAATATTCTTTCGGAACCAAATTGTTTAAATCTTTGACTAAGTCATACACTTTTGAAAGAAACAATGATTGGTATTCATTTTCTCCGCCACCAATTCGAATCCCACGAAAACCACCGTCAGGGTCAATCCACATCATTGTCGACGTGAGATAAAAAAATTCACCTTCTTTCACATCCCAGAGTGTCGAAAAATCAAAAAATCGGGAATCACCTACCCACTCTTCGCATACAACAGGAAAGCCAAACAGACGTTTGTTGACTTGCGAGATTTTCCATGAATCCGAATGAGTTTTAAAGATGATATGGTTTCGTCCTGCGAGTCCGTATTCGCTCTTTAATACAATAGGCAATTTTGTTTCTTCTAATTCAGCAAATAGATGTTCTTCGGAAGTAATTAGTTTTGCTTTTAATGGAGAGTGGTTTTTTCTAAAATCCAACTGGGTTACTTTTGAATTTAAATACCGAGAGGCCTCCAATTGAATGGGGTCAATCACAAGTTCACCCTCTTCAAAGTGATGCCTCTTCCCCCATTCAACAAAAGTCACACCTTCGAGTAAAACTCCAGTTCCGCAAGGGATTCCGGGTGTAAGACCTTTTGTTTTCCAATGAGAGTATAATTCATCACTGGGATTTTCTTCAACGAGTATGTAATCCTCTGCATTGGATATGGGGAAAAATAGTTTTTCCAAACATCGATTCCTTCTCTTTAGAGAGGAATCGAGAGTCAATGGAGGTGAATGGAGTTTGTACTCAAATAATGAGTCGAGATAATATAACTTTGGCACCAATCAATAGATGCGTCGGATAGCAGTAGCAATCCTTTGCACATTATCTTTTGTTAAGTTTGGATAAATCGGAATACAATGCCCTCTTTGAAATAATCTCTCCGCATTTGGGAACTGTAGATGGTTTTCTTCCAAAACTCTGTGGAGTGGTTCTTCAACTGTCCGCTGTGTTCCTATATGAATGGATTTAAAGTATCTTTGGATCTCTTCATAATTTTGACCGGAAACTATGATTGGAAATCTTTGGAACGTATCCTCATTTGAATTTTGGAAATATGTTTCAAGTCGAGAGTTTTGTACGGCTTGTAAATAAGCAGATGCAATTTTTTTCTTTCGTTCTAAAATCACACCAAGTTTTGATAATTGTTCAATCCCAAGTGCCGCTTGGTAATCCACTAAATTATAATCATACTTAGGTTCACCAAAATTACGTTTGGCCGAGGATCCTGACTTGTAAGACTTAATCGCATTTGCTAAATTACTTTCAGAAGTGATGATCATTGCACCATTTCCAGTTGTAATGATGTTTTCTGCGCTAAGTCCGCAGATAGCAATCTTGGATTGTTTTCCAACTGTGATGGATTCAGATGTAGCACCAATGGCCTCAGTGAAATCTTCAATCACCTCCAACCCTTCAATGGAATACTCATTCAAACGTATGAGTGATCCAAAACTATGATCAAATAAAGCAAACTTTGCACCTGATTCATTTTTTCTACGTAAAAATTCTTCTGGGCAAGGATGGAATGAATTTCGTTTTAAGTCGACAATCACTGGTTTTGCTTGGATTAAAAAAATTGCATCCAAAGCAGAGATTGGTGCATAACTTGATAATAAAACTGTGTCACCAGCTTTTACACCTAATGCAAGCAAGGCGAGATGATATGCTGATGTTAAGGAATTGGTAGAGATAGCGTATTTAATTTTAAAAGTATGGCAAAACGTTTTTTCAAAACGTTCTACAATTTCACCGGTGGAAAGATGTTCTTCCACGAGACATTCTAAAACACCCTTCAGATCTTCTCTAGAAAGGGTAGGTTTGAAGAATTCGATATTTTTTTCTTTTCGAATCGGTCTTTGTATTGTTTCGGTGCTCATCCAACAGCACTCCTCTTTATTATGTCACTTAAGTATCCCATTTATGAATTATGTCACTTCATTTTTTGAAATGCGAACATAATTTTAATCAATCATAGGAAAATTGGTTCTGATTAGACAAAGTTCTCGGAAAATGACCGAAACCATGGACCAAATTTACTCCTCCTGGGCCAATCGACTCCGAAAGAACCAAGGGATTCGTTCTCTCATGGACGATTTGGGAAAAGCAACTGGCCATCCAGATGAAATCCTACTTGGTGGGGGAAACCCTGCCCATATCCCTGAAGCAGAAGAGATCTTCCAGGATGTGTTTGCTTCTTTGGCAAAAGATCCCAATGTAAAGTCTCTACTCGGTGACTACCAAGCACCGATTGGCAATGACCACTTCAGAGAAGTCGCAGCAGAGTATTTATCTCCACTCCTCCAATCCAATCTAAAAAAAGAAAACATCGCTTTTTTGAATGGAAGCCAAAATGCATATTCATATCTTCTCAATCTTCACGCAGGTCCTATGGAGGATGGAAGTTTTAAAAAGATACTTTTGCCGATTGTCCCAGAATACATTGGTTATGCGGACCAAACGATTAATGAAGGTACATTTATCGCAAACCCACCAAACGTTGTACCAACGGGAAAAAATCGATTCCGTTACGAGTTGGACAAAAGATCATTTGATTTGACAGATGTTGGTGCACTTGCTATCTCGCGGCCTACCAATCCAACTGGCAACATCCTATCCCTTTCCGACTTGGAATGGATGGAAGAAAAAACAAAACCCAAAAATATCCCATTACTCATCGATTTAGCTTATGGAAATCCATTCCCCAACTTAATTGGGAACGAAGCACCAATCCATTATGAAAGTGGACGAACCATTTCCTTAAGTTTTTCAAAGATTGGCTTACCTGGTGTGCGATTGGGAATTTTGATTTCGGATTCAGATACAATCGAAACTGTTTCTTCCTTTTCTGCGGTGGGAAACCTTGCTGTTGGGAATTTGGGGGTGTATATGATGGAGCTTCTATTCCAAAGGGATATCCTTCCCAAATTATCGATAAACATCTTACGTCCGTTTTATGAAGCAAAACGTGATCAAGCGTTAGCGTTATTCACTACTGCCTTTCAAAAAATGGGTGTGGACTACGAAATCCATGATCCAATGGGAGGGTTTTTCCTTTGGATTCGATTCCCTTCCCTCTCTATTTCGAATCAAAAATTGTATCACCTTTGTAAAGATAAACGGCTCTTCATCGTATCAGGACATTATTTCTTTCCTGGACTAAACACTGATTTTTCGCATACGGAAGAATGCATACGTTTGACATATTGCCGTAAGGAAGAAGAATTAGCCAGGGGAGCCCAAATCCTTGCAGAAATTGTGGCCTCTCATCAGGCGAAATCCAAATGAGCGAAGATAGTATTGATTTATCAGACACAGTCGTAGAAAACCCTACCTCACGTGAAGAAAATTCTTCAGACAGCCCTTCTGCTCAATCCTATATTTTTTTATCTGACTCTGTTGGTAGCCTTACTCCAACGGCACGTTGTATCCTCGATGAATTAAAAGACTGGCACAAACGTGTAGAGAAACACGGAAGTAAAGAAAAACATGCATCGTATCTCATGACGGTGGATAAACTTCCCGAGGCGCTGGGAAAGTATACAAACCTTGGCGCTCAAGGCAGATCTGAAAATTCCATCCACCACGCTCTAAGGCAAATCTTAGACATCGACCATCGAGGCCAAAACAGAGCTGCCTATGCATACCCTTATCTCATTCGTAATGGGAGTAAAATCTCATCAAAAATTGCTCTCGTGGCACCACAAAACGAGAATAAGACGGACACTCAACCATATAGACAAGCATGTTTTCGTTTTTCCCAAGAACTCATCAAAGTATTATTAGAAAACAGAGCCAAAAAAGGTAGGAACTGGGACGAAGATAACCCAGGTGCTTTACTTTTACAGAAAAACAAGGATGGAAATACTTGGCTTTATCCCAAGTTAGGCTCTCTTGAAGCAGAAATTTCCTCTCTGGTAAGAAAAGGATTTGGGAACCTTCCTTACATCCCAATGCCAGACTTTTTACAAGATTTCACCTTGTTTGCTAGAGAACAAAACTTGGCACTACCCATTTTAACAGATTATCATATTGTCATCGACGAACTCAATATCTTACCGGATGGAAGTTTTAAACGGTTGCCAGAAGTGGTAAACCAAATCCTTGCACACTTAAATGGATTAGAACATTTCACAAAAGAACAACTCACTAAACTTGCAAAAGATGCAAAATATGAATCGTTTTTAGCACAGTTTAGCGAATACCTATCAAAACCAAAATTTTCTTCATTGGAATCAAAAATGAATCCGGAAGAAGAAGTGAAAAAGTTTTTATCCATCATCGAAAACTTCCCTTTCCCTGTAGAAAAAAACAATAGAGCGCTATCAATCAAAGAAACAATCGATCTCAGTGTAAAAATTTTAAAACGCCTTTCAGAAGAGAAAGGATCTGTATTAACGAGAAAGGATGATAGTATCTATGGAACGGTAAAAAATGCCGTTATCAGCAAAATCCCAGAACATACAAAAAATCACAATACACTGCTTCGCATCAACTTCGAAGAAGAAGTAGCAAATGCTGGTATCACTGCTCCAGATAAAGTTTCAGAATACATCAAACGTTTGAAAGACGATGTATTATCTGAACATTCTTATCATGAAGAAAAAACTCCAGATGGTAGATCTGTTTATTACGTTGTAGACCATGGTTATATGGCAGCCGTCATCCACAAATTAGCGTTTGAAGGGAGAACCAACCCTGAATACAAAAAACAGTTGGGTTATGCAAAAATTATCAACCATAAACTTTCCAATCCGAAACACCCAGGACTCAATGGTAAACTCAAACCAGAGTTAATTGCAAAACTCAATGCTGATGTTAAAAACATGGAAGTGGAGGAATTGGAAAAAGAAAGATCCAATGAAATCCGATCACGTTTTAATGTTGTACCTGGGATCTTAACCTTTGTTGTAAGCACGATGATTTTTATCACAGCGGCATATTACCTTCGTTCTGCGATGCCAATCTTTTTTGGTGTTCCATTTTCTGTTGTTCTTGGATTTTTGGCCGCAATTTATTTCAGAGAAAAAACGACTGAAGAAATTCGTGAAGATATCAAAAACTCAGGGAAGTTTTCTGGTGTTGGTGATTGGGGAAAACCATCTTATTCATCGAGTTCAACTCCAAGTTACGAAGAAGAACAAGAGACGAGCAAAAAAGAAGAAAAACTCTCACACATCTACAAAGCGGCAGACAACTTTGTATTCCCAAAACGGTTTAACAAAATCACAGACAAAGTTTTAGATCCAAAATCTTTACGATCACGTATCTACGAAAATTTAGATAATATCAAACGAAACAACATGACTCTCGCCAAAGAAAAAGACGAGGACAAAGTTGCATCCACAGTCGAATACGCAGTTTTACAATCTGTATCGACAATTTTGATTCCTGATGACGTTGCGGTGCGTGACCTTCCGAACACCATTCTCATCAACCGAAATGATATGAAGTCGGCACTATTTCGAAGCCAATTGGCAGATTTTTACCGCGAAGAAATGAACAAAAAGAAGTTCGATAAAAAACTAGTCAAATACTACACCTATCTCATCAACACAGTTGAGATGGAGTATTACAAATACCTTCCGAAAAAACGAGTTTAGAAACTAAAATCATTTGATTCTCTGCGGGTCACTCCTCCTATGGAGTTGATGTATCAAAACGGTATCGTACAATTTCCTATCATCATCATTGATGAAGATTTTCGTTCCGAAAATGCCAGTGGTCTTGGCATTCGCGCAATTGCAAAGGCCTTAGAAGGCGAAGGGATCGAAGTGCTGGGTGTAACCAGTTATGGAGACCTCACTAGTTTTGTACAACAACAGAGTCGTGCATGTGGGTTCATCCTTTCCATAGATGATGAAGAGTTTACTCCGGAGACCGAAGGGGAAGTGCCAGATGCTCTCCGCCAACTCAAAGACTTTGTTACTCAAGTACGTCATAGAAACGCAGACATCCCTCTCTTTTTATATGGGGAAACAAGAACAAGCCGCCACATTCCCAATAGTATTTTAAAAGAACTACATGGTTTCATTCACATGTTTGAAGACACACCAGAGTTTATGGCGCGTGCGATTCACAGAGAAGTAAAATCATATTTAGATAGTTTGCCTCCTCCCTTTTTTCGAGCACTCACCCAATATGCTCATGATGGAAGTTATAGTTGGCATTGTCCTGGTCACTCAGGTGGTGTTGCCTTTTTAAAAAGTCCAGTAGGACAAATGTTCCATCAGTTTTTTGGTGAGAATATGTTACGAGCTGACGTTTGTAATGCGGTCGATGAACTTGGTCAACTCTTAGATCATACTGGCCCTATTTCTGCAAGTGAAAGGAATGCCGCACGTATCTTCCAATGTGATAGTTTGTACTTTGTGACCAACGGAACTTCCACTTCTAATAAAATTGTTTGGCATAGTACCGTTGCCCCAGGTGACGTCGTAATTGTAGACCGAAATTGTCACAAAAGTATTTTGCATGCGATCACGATGACAGGTGCCATTCCAGTGTTTCTTATGCCAACACGAAACCATTTTGGGATCATAGGCCCAATCCCCAAATCCGAATTTACCTGGGAAAATATCAAAAAGAAGATCGCAGAACATCCGTTTGCGAAAGATGTAAAAGGAAATCCAAGGATTCTCACTATCACTCAAAGTACGTATGATGGTATCCTATACAATGTCGAAGACATTAAATCAGAGTTAGATGGCAAAATATCAACCCTTCATTTTGATGAAGCATGGTTACCTCACGCATCGTTTCACCGTTTTTATACTGGGATGCATGCCATTGGTTCCGATAGGCCACGTCCGAAAGAAAGTATGATCTTTGCCACACAATCAACGCATAAACTACTTGCAGGATTATCTCAAGCAAGCCAGATCCTTGTCCAAAACAGTGAAAAAGAAACATTAGATAGAAATTTATTCAACGAAGCATTTTTAATGCATACAAGTACGAGTCCACAATATGCAATCATTGCGTCTTGTGATGTGGCAGCAGCCATGATGGAATCACCTGGTGGGAATGCCCTTGTCGAAGAATCCATAGAAGAAGCTTTGGATTTCAGGCGAGCCATGCGCAAAGTAGGTTTGGAATTAGAAGAAGATTGGTGGTTTAGTGTTTGGGGTCCCGAAGCCCTTGCCGAAGAGGGTGCCGGGGAACGTGATGAATGGATTTTAAAAGCTAACGATCGTTGGCATGGATTTGGTGATATTGCAGAAGGATTTAATATGTTAGATCCAATCAAAGCAACTGTCATCACACCAGGAATGAGTGTGGAAGGAGAATTTGCTGATTGGGGAATCCCAGCTCTGATCCTTACCAAATACTTAGCAGAACATGGAATCATCGTCGAAAAAACTGGTCTATATAGTTTCTTTATCATGTTTACAATCGGTATCACAAAAGGCCGATGGAATACTATGGTAACCGAATTACAACAGTTCAAAGATGATTATGATTCGAACCAACCTCTTTGGAGAGTGATGCCAAAGTTTACAGCAGCATACCCGAAATATGATCGGATTGGATTACGAGATCTTTGCCAATCCATGCACGAAGTGTATCGAGCAAATAATATATCTCACCTAACAACGGAGATGTATTTGAGTCCAATGATTCCTGCAATGAAACCATCGGAAGCATTTGCAAAAATGGCGCATCGTGATATCGAACGAGTTCCGATAGACGAATTGGAAGGAAGGATTACATCTGTTCTCCTCACTCCATACCCACCGGGAATCCCTCTTCTCATCCCAGGAGAAAAATTTAATACGACGATCATTCGGTATCTACAGTTTGCCCGTGAGTTCAATGCAAAGTTCCCTGGCTTTGAAACGGACATCCATGGTCTAGTGGAAGAAAAATCAGAGACTGGACACTTATCATACTATGTAGATTGTGTGATGGAATCGTAAAGATCGAACTAAAACAATGAACGGTATCTAAAACCAGAAGGTGTTTCGGAAACATCTTTTGGTTTTAGAACATCAATTCCTTTTGCAAATTGCCAATCAAATCTCTCCCTCCAGCCAATTCATTTATTTATCGAAACGATACTTTCGATTGATTTTACCCATCAGTTTCTTTCGAATGATACAATCAATTGATTCCATCCATCAGTTTCATTCTATCAATCCTATCTGATTCTATCGATCATTCCCATTCGATCATTCCCATTCGATCATTCGCACTACATCTTTCAAACAATCTTCTCGGAATGAATGATCCCCTTTTGTAGTAGGAAGACCAGAATACCACTTACCATCTGGGAATTTTAAATCCACCCAATAAGTAAAAAGTGTGGTTTCGCCATTATTGTTTTTAATTTCGATGTTTAAAAGTTTCAAATCACCGATCCCTGTTTCTTTATAAAACACTTCCCCGTTTTTGGTTCGGATCCGGATTTTTTTTGGAACTACTTCATACGTAATTCCTTTTTTTTCTTCTCGTTTTAATTTGAGTTCCCAGGAATCAATTTTGATCGAATCAAGTTCATTTGAACTCAATTTTTTTTTGTATATAATTCCATCTTTAGAATGTTCAAAAAATATCGTCTGACTACCGCTAGTTGACTCACCACGAACCGTCCTTCCATCACATAAGGTTAAATTCAAAACCTTTGGCTCTCCCGATTCTTTCTCACCTCGAGCATTCCTTGGTTCTTTGGTTTCTTCGTTCGGCACGGAAGGAAGGGATGGTTCCCTTGGCATTCGTGGTTCTCCGAAGCTAGGTGAAAAAAAACCGAGTGTCCCGATCCAAAGAAAGAGTCGCAGTCGAAGTAAGTAGTCCATATTCTGACCTTTATCCATGGATGCATTTCTGACTGCAACTTTTCAAACCCTTCCCTTACCGGCACTCCTCCTTGTGATTGTTGGTTCCATACTTGTCCTCGGAAAAGCCGCCGATGTTTTAGTCGATGAAGCGGTTTCGCTCTCTACGCGCTGGGGAGTACCAAAGATGATCATTGGTGCAACGATTGTCAGCTTGGGAACCACTCTTCCGGAAGTATCCGTTTCTGTACTTGCAGCCCTCGAAGGGAATCCCGGCATTGCTCTTGGAAATGCGGTGGGTTCCATCATTTGCGATACAGGTCTTATCTTAGGGATAGCGATTCTCATCTCCCCACCTGACATCGACAAACGACTCGTGAATCGCCAAGGATGGATCCAAGTTTTAAGTGGATTTTTACTTGTGTTTGCGGCTCTGCCTTGGTCAAACCTAAACTCTATTTTTACAACAGGTGGCCGCATTGACCAAGGAACTGGAATTGTATTTTTGATCTTACTTGCTGTTTATGTTTATTTAAGTATTCGATGGTCTAGATCCAAACCAGGAGAAGTGGAAGCAGGTCTTGATGACACAACTGAATACGATGAATCTCCATTTTGGGTGATTTTTATCAAACTTGTTGTTGCGATCACTCTTGTCATATTGTCTTCCAAAGTACTGATCCCATCTGTCCAAGAAACAGCGATTCGGTTGTCGATCCCTGAATCTATCATTGGTGCTACTCTCGTTGCTTTTGGAACAAGTTTACCAGAGCTTGTGACAGCTATCCAAGCATCAAGGCGCGGTCACTCCGAACTTGCAGTAGGAAATATCATTGGTGCGGACATTCTGAATGTACTTTTTGTATCGGGTGCTGCTGCTGCTGTAACGCGGACAGGTCTCGAAGCTCCTGTGAGTTTTTTCACTTTTTATTTCCCATCGATGCTCATTGTTTTGATTTTATTCCGTTTGGGGATCGTATTCTCAAAAGATAAGATCAAACGCCCGTTTGGTGTGTTTTTACTCATTATATACACAATCGCAACGATTGCTGGATTTATCTTTAAGGGATAAACTGGAAATCATCAACCTCTCCTTCCTTTGTGATTAGGAAGGAGGAGTTTCTTTGATTCCTCCATTCCTCATAACTCAATATCGTTTTATCGTACGATTGTTTTTCTTTTTCCTTACACTCACCTTGTAAAAGTTCTGCACCTTGTCGTAACAACATCTTACCCCCTTCATTATCAAACTGACGCGGATGATCAAAGACAAATATCTCTCGGTTTTGTTCCATGGCACTGGTCGCAGTTGAGATTGTACCTGATTTTTTACCTGATTCCATAATAAATATCTTTTGGCATAAACCAGAAATCACTCGATTCCTTTTGGGAAAAGTCCATTTGGCAGGTTCCGTTTGTAACAAGAATTCAGATATTAACAATTGTTTGTTGTCAGATTTGATTCGCTTGTAAAGGTCTCTGTTTCCAGGAGGGTATTCGATACTTAGTGTTGTACCAAGAACACCTAGAACCGGTATTCCTATATCCAATGCGGTCACAAATGCTTGCCTATCAATTCCGAGAGCCATACCCGAAACGATGGCAATATTCTCTTTCTCGGAAAAAGAATTTACAAGTGTCTTTGTTGCTAAAAGGGAAATAGGGGAAGATTTTCTTGTTCCCACTATGGCAACGAGTTCTCTACTTAAAACAGATAAGTCACCCAAACAAACAAGAACAAGCGGAGGATCATAAATTTCTTTTAAAAGTTTAGGATAGGTGTCTTCATAATAATGAACTAACTTCCATTTTGAATTTTTGTTTTGTTCCCAGACTTTGCATTCCGTTCGCCAGTAGTCCCAATTTTCCTTTGTAAAAAATTTTGGTAGATCGTTATATAAAACTTCAAATGAATTATAGTTTCGCCAAAGTTTTGTTTTGCGTAAAAAAGAAGAAACCTTGGGATGACCCAAAATGGAAACTACCACATTGAATTAGGTCATTTTGTTTTGTTTTGGGCCCCAAGTAAGTTTAGATTTTTTAACACATTTTTATAGGATGAATTTTCTTCCAAAGGTTCTCGGATATTTCCTTTTTCCTTCATCTCTTCGAGAATAGATTTGATCCTAGTGTATTCGTCAAATGCTAAGGAAGATTTCCCGATTTGGTATAAAAAATTTGCCTTCGCAAATCTTGTCGGTACATTATAGGGTTCTTTTCGTAAAATTTGGTCGAGGAGAGAAAAGGCAGTTTCCACTTCATCATACCCACTACTCAGTTTGCCATTCCAACTTTCATCTTTTAAAGATGAATCAAAATAAATCAAAGCTAATTGAAAAGGAAAACGAGTATCCTCGTTATCAATTTTTACCAATTGTTTGAATAATGAAATGGCACGTGACCTTCTTGATTGTTCCCAACCCATATCCTTTGATGCATTCGCATAAGCGACAGCTGTTTCATATAACAGCTGTTTATCTAATTTACCGGTTTGGATAGCTTTCTCAAAATAAGGTAATGCCGATTCATAAGAATGGATTTCAAAACCACCTTGTTTGGCATTCGGGATTGATCCCTCAATCGCTTCTTCATAATACCGAACTCCCAATTCGGCAGAACCAGCACGCATATAAGCTCTTGCAATTTTCCAGGAGAGTGCAGCCGATTGGTTGGATTTTTGGACCAACTTTCGGATCCGTTTTTCCATCTCTTCTATTTCGGCTTCTTCTAATGCCAATTTTCCTTTCCAATTGACGATGTCTTTTTCAGAGGCCGGTTCCCCTCCAATTCGTTTGCGGTATCTGGATTCAGTCAGGGACTTAAGGTATTCACAACTGGTCAAAAATGACACCAAACCCAAAAGCGTTCCCATTTTAAGTATGAAAACCAAAGAAAACCTGCCGTTTTTTGTGCTCATCAGCTCGATTTTAGTTTCTTTCTTTTGGATGAAAAGAAAAAAATGTGATTATGTCTCTTAGTTTTCAAAGGTTGGGTGAAGGGAATTTGAAAGAGATCCAAACCCTAGAAGCCTTATGTTTTCCGGGGGAAGAATGGACGATGAAGATGATCCAAACCCATTTGGAATTCCATGTGGCTTTTGGAATTGGAGACTCCGAAACTCAATGTTATGCGTTAGTTTGTGAGACTCCATGGGAAATCGAAATTTTTCGTATCGCCACAATCCCCAACTTTAGAAAGTTAGGCTTAGCAAAACAATTGTTAGAAAAACTTTTCAAAGAGTTTCCAAAAAAAGATTTTTTTTTGGAAGTGAAAGAATCGAATGAACCAGCAATCAAACTTTATTTGTCTGCTGGTTTTGTAGAACTTGAGAGACGTAAAAAATATTATCCGGACGGATCTACTGCCGTTCTAATGAAAAGGAATCCCATCGAATGAAAAATGCTTATGTAACTGGTGCATCGCAAGGTATTGGTAAGGAATTTGTTAGAGCTCTTGGCAAAGATTATAATGTTTTTTTAATCTCTCGGACAGAAGCAGATTTAAAAAAAGTCATTTTGGAATTGGAACCTAAGTCACGAGGGATGTTAAAGTACATCGCACTTGATCTGACGAAAAAAAAGGATGTAGAAGAACTTGCAAGTATCATCGAAAAAGACAAAGATGCGGAAGTTTTAGTGAACAATGCAGGTTTTGGAACTGTTGGTGAATTTGCCGCCCTTCCCCTTGAGAAAGAATTAGATGAAGTCAATCTAAATGTAAGAACTTTAGTCCATCTCAGCCATACTGCACTTAATCGATTTAAAAAAAATAAAAAAGGTTCGTTAATCAATGTTGCATCTATCGCTGGTTATTTGCCAGCACCAGGGAGTGCGATTTACGCAGCGACAAAAGCATTCGTAAAATCTTTTACAGAATCGATTCACGAAGAAGCAAAAAACTATGGAATCCATGTGCAAGCACTTTGTCCAGGGCTTACTCATTCTGATTTCCACCAACGTGCAGGGATCAACAAATCCAAATACCCATCTTTCATGTGGCAAAACGCAGACGAAGTCGTAGAAGAGTCGTTAAATGCACTCAAATACAACCAAGCAGTTTGTATCACAGGTAGTTTCAACCAAGGTGCCATCACAGTTTCAGAATTGATTCCAAGAGGATTTTTACGCAAACTCAGTGGTAGATACTTGAAGCTAGAAGAGGAATAAGATGGATGTCGCTAAACTAGATACTTGGTATCGAAGACTCCTTGTTTTATTTTCTGTCATTTGCGGTGGGTTCCAAATCTACTATGAAGGTAATATTTGGATCAACGCAATTTTTGTTGTGTTAATGGCAGGAATGGTCGGTTATTACACAAACTTTCTTGCGATTAAAATGTTATTCCAACCTAAACATGGTAAGGTGCTTGGTTGGTCAGGACTTGTGCCTAAAAATAAGTCTAAAATTGCAAAATCACTCGGCGAAAGTATCCAAAGTAACTTACTCCATCCTGACATCATCCTTGCTTATATTTATGAAAGGAACTTGGTGGAGACAGGCATTCAAAAAATTGTGAAAGAAATAGACGAAGCCATTCATAATGACGAAATCAGAACCATTCTTGTAACAAAAATTATCTCCATGTTAAAGGAACGAGGACCAGAAATTTTAGAAGTCATCTTTGATTTTTCAGAAGAGACAATGAAAAAAATGGCGGAACGACCTGAAGAAGTCCAAAAACTTTGGGAATATACCAGGAACCGCCTAACATACTACTTAACAGAAGAAACCAACCGAGAGGAACTCGGACAACAACTCCGAGTCATTTTACTTGAAGAAATGCCAAAACTTGCAAACCTTCTAAACGAAGGACTTGAAGAGTATTTAAAAACAAGGAGTACGCTTGGTAAGATTGGGATTGGTGTGAAAAAAATATTTTCATTCAACGAAGATGCTATCCGTGAACTTTTAGAACGATTTGTCAAAGACCCAGAAACATCCGATCAATTTATGAAAATGATGGATGATATGATGGCTGGTTTACAAGAAAGACTCAACTCCAAAGAAACCCAAGAGTTCATTACGGGTAAAATTTCCAATTGGTTGGAAGCAAGTGGTGATTATGCGAGACAAAATTTATTACCATCAGGAATAGAACGCCTACAAGCCTACTTGGATGATCCAAACAACTGGGAAGAAATTGAAAAAAACTTCTTCCGTGCTGTAGATTGGGTAAAAAAACGCCTTCTTGAATTTATGAATAGTGAGGAAGGAAAAACCTATCTCAAAACCAATATCGAAAAGTTTGTACATAACATCAATGTGACAGCACTTGTAGAAGAACGTGTAATGGCTCTCGACACCGATGATTTAGAAAAAATGATTCTCGATAACACTGGTGGGAATTTGGTTGTTATACAATTTTTAGGTGGAATCCTTGGAATGATAGCGGGACTTATCCAAGTTCATATTTATTTTGCAGTACCAGTTGGAACACTTGTACTCATAACTTATATCGCTCATTACCGAAACCAAAAACGAATTCAAGATCCAAAAGAAACCTTATAAAGGTTTCTTTTGGGTTTTTTAATCCAAGCTTATATCTTTTTAGAAATTCAAATCACAGCATTTAGGTGGGTATTCTATACAAAATCTCGATTACAAATATGAATAGGATTAAAATAAATAATGGAAGGAACCACTTACCTCTTGGTACACAGGTTCTTGTTTCATTTCCAATCTAATTTCAGTTACATCATTCCACAAGTAACGCAAACCGAATGTTGAAAGAAGATGATTTTCTGGTTTTTGGTTCCAATAGTGTTGGAACTGGATTCCACCTAACAACTTCCAGTTCCCCAATTCCTTTTGGTAAATACTTTGGACATTTGGACCAAACCGCCCACCAAAATCCCATTGCGGATGGAATTGGGACTTGAAACCGAGTAAAAATGAAATAGTCCCCCACCTGTCTTTGGTTTTCGAAAATTCATCAGAAAAAGTCCAACCAACTGCGACATCCACATTGGGAACTTGTTTTCTTTGCCAACGATTTTCATTTGTCACACTCCCTTCACCTAACCAAACATTTTGTCGGTTTTTGATGAGGGTTGTTTGGATTCCAAAATCCAATAAATAGGACCAATGTTTGGAAATTGCATTATAAGGAGATAGGGAAACCAAACGAACAAAAGTAAACGAGGTGAATTCTAATCGTTTCCCTTCGTAGTTTCTGATGACTCCATCAAAAAACACCAATTCACTATTAGGTGGAGAACCTTTTGATTGATTTAATAAATCATGGTATGCAAACCGATACTTCCATTCCAAAAAATTACCAAAATTAGAACTGCCTCCACCGAGTGAAACCCTTGACTTTGGATGGGATAACTCTGGTGGTGTTTGATTATCCTTGATGAGAATTGGTTCAATGAGATTTGGAAATTGTGACCTAATTTCCAAGGCTTTTTTATAATTATTTGTATGAATTTCAGTTATGTTAGGTGATTTTGAACGTTGGTAACGGTATGTGAAAGTATATGCATCCAAAATAAGATGGCTTCTTAAGTTATTTCCGCCCTTCTCCAAAAAGGTAAAATTGAGCAATTGGTTTGGACTATCGTTTATGATTTTCCAAAAAATCTTTTTTTCTTCTGGTTCCATTTCTTGTATTAAAAGTTTTATTTCTGAATATAAGGACGGTCTATACTTTCTACTTTCAACGAGACCACCTGAATTTGAATAAATTTTGATGGTATCAACAGGACTTACTACACCACCTAACTTTGATTTTAATCCCAATTCTGGTTTTACAACATCCATCCATTCCACAAGGAATGTTCCGCAATTTGCGTTTAAAAAATAATAATCAAATTCAGCACGTGACAATTCCCATAAATGAGATACCAAAAGTTCAATTTCAATTTCTGAAAGTGCCAAACGGTATTCCCACAAGTCCCGACTTTCTAGATCATTGTATTCATTCACTTTGAGATAATAGGGAAATAAGGTAAACCTAGCTTTGTATCCTCCCAAAAGTCCATGGTAAGCGTACCGAAAGGGATCTGTTTCAGGCACATCAGCAGCGACATTCACAGTATAATCTAAAATTTCAGAATCATTTTCTGAATTGGATTTTTGATTGAATTTCACCATTGTATGACCAAACACAGAAGCAGGTGCCATTAAATAATAGGAAGCAAAAACAATGGATACAGAATCTACATCTAAAGACTTTTTCCACTGTTCAAAACGTTCACACCGAATCACATTATTCTCCAAGAAATTAACACCAAACATACGTTTCATGAAATTATATCTTGCAGGGAAGGAACAAATTGGATGCATTTGGCCTTCAGGGATTGTGTCTTTTAGAAAAAAACTACGTAAGGTTGCTTCCAGTTCCTTTGTAGGATTGTTTGCTCCTTCCTTAGAGAAAAAAAACAAAGAACCTTTCACCTGGCTTTGGTATGTATTGTTTTTTTTGTGTTTGTAATGGAGTAACTTAAGCCATTCTGGATGAAACGACAACTGCCTAATATTTGCTTCTTTAAGGTATGACTGTAATAAAATTTGGTCTGATTCATGACTCGGTTGCAGCTCGCCCCAAACTTTCATAGACTCCTTTTCCCATTCTACCGCAGAGTGTGGGTTTGCGATTATGGGAAAATAGGGAAGAATGAAAGATAATCCGAGAAAACCGATTCCTACGAATCTTATTTTTAACCAAGGCACAAGCCAGAATTCCCCTCCCGTTCAAAATGAAAAAATGCTTTTTGATTCCGTCTATTGGCTTAGAAATAGCAGAAATGCAAACTCTAAGACCCGTTTTTCTCATTATTTTTCTCTCGTTTTTTGGGACATGTAGTTCAGGGAGTACTGCCCTGTCTCGATTACCGGCACTCGGCGATAAAGAACTCTATATTTCCGAAGAAATATTCCTACTAAAAGACCTCATCCCGACCACAAACAAAAAGGAAATCTTCAACAAAAACCTGTTTGTGGGTGACTTGAATTTTTCAGGTGGCATCTCCCGAGAAAAGACCATTTGGGGAGAACAAGTAGTCACCAAACAAATCGAGTTCCTCAATGAAACAGGGGTTAAGGATGAGTCCGTAAACTATGTCCAATCCATCGTGACAAACAAGTTCAAGTCCTATCAGAAATTTAATATATTCCAACCTACCAAACTTTTCCAAGTCCAGTTCCAGAGGGACCTTACAAAAGTTGCTGACGAAGGAGTCGACAATATCAATATCCCAAACGAAATCCCACAACTGACAGTCTCTTCGAATGCTGATTTTAAAGGGAAAAAAGGGGTTTTACTGGTTCCGATCATCCAATATGCTTACTCGCATAATGCCGGTTGGTTCAATGGGCAAGACTGGGGTTGTATGGCAGGGGTCAGAGCAAAACTTTTGCTAGTGTGGGTCCAATTGGAAACAAAGACCGTTTTACACGTGGAAGGTTTAGAATCAAAACAAAAAGAACCTCAGAATAACCGCTACAATTACCTAGACCGCACAAGAAATTTCCAAAAAATTTGGAAAGAAATTGAAGCTCAAATCTAGATTTTGTTTGACTGATCTTCAATCGTATATCTAATCTTAGTCTCTCGGAGGAACATAACTTGAAAAAAAGTTTACTTTTTTTAATCGCCGCAGTAGCGTTCGTTGCTAACTGCTCATCAACAGTAAAAACTATCCCTGGCTTGACTACAGAAACAGTAGCTCTCGCTCCTGCAGACTACACAATCAGTGGTGACACTACTGGTAAATCCTGTGGTGGAAGATTCTTAATTTTCCCTACTGGCGTCACAAACAAAAATGGTTTTGTTTCCAATGCATTTACAACAGATTACATTGAAGCTCAAGCGATCTTTGATGCAATCTCGAAAGTAGAAGGTGCAAACTACCTTGTAAACCCAAGATTTGAGTACGAATCAACTAACTATTTCATTGGTTCTAGCACTTGTGTAACCGTTAAGGCAAAAGCAGTCACTTTAAAAACTGGCCCTGTGAAATAAGGGAGAGCGCACATGAAAAAAATCATTGTTGTTCTACTTTCAGTTACATTCATCATGATGAACTGTAAAACTTCTAGTTCCACTGGTTATATGGCTGGGGTGGCAAATTTGCCATTAGCTGCTGCTGCTTATGATGTTGGACAAGAAACATCTGCAAAAGCGTGTAACTATGAGTTAGGTTGGTTTAGTAACGAAGGACTCAGTTCCAATAGTCGTCCTCAACTAAATACACTTGAGTGGATTGTGACTGTTTATACAGCAGGTATTTACTACATCTATAAGGAAAATTCTGTTGATTATTCAGTCAAGGCTGCAGCAATTCACCGTGCTTTGAAGAAAACTGATGGGGATGTTTTGTTTGAAATGAAATCAACGACTCAAACTGACGGATTTTTCTTTCCAGATGTTTGTGTGACGGTTTCAGGAAAATCAGCAAACCTTACTGGACCTTCTGTTACAGCAAAAAAATAACGAATTGTATTCGTTAGTTGAAATAAAACTTAAGGTTATCACTTAGATTTTGGATCAATGAAAAAGCGGAGATCAAACTCTCCGCTTTTTTTATCTTTAATCTTTCTCATACTCTCCACCAGAATAAAGTAAAACTGGTTTTCCATCTTTTTCACCAAACAGTAAACGCTCTCCCAAATTCCTACCATACCCTAAAATACGAAGGGCATTGTTCGATTCCCATTGGCAAGGGACTTGGAATGTGTTTTCCATACCACCTAACATATAGTATATCGTAAGTAGAGGGAATCCTCTTTTGTCTTTTTCCAATTTGAGTTTGGGAACAATGGCATAGGTTTCCTTTGTGAGAAAGGTTCCAAAATATTTTTCATCTGGGAAACGATTGTCTGGTGTAAATTTGACTCCAATCCCTGCGGTTCCTTTTGGTAAACCTTTAGAATACATTGTAAAGATGGGATTTCCTTCCCAGGATTCAAATTCAATTCGAACTTCATTCAATTTAGGATCATTAATTTTGATGAGACCAAATAACATACGGATTTCAATACCAAATCGTTTCTCTTTTTCGACTAGATCCAAATCAAATCCCATGAGACTGAGTGTCGGTGGGTTTCCTTCTTTGTATTCATGGATTCCAAAGGGGGAAACATAAAAACCGTTCTCCCCTTTCACCAAATTTTTGTTTTGTGGACTTGGGATAGGGCTCGGTTCTGGACGAATGCCCATTTTTTCTTCCCATAACATTTCCATGATCTTAGTATTGATTTCTTTCAAACTTCTTGTTTGCAAACCAAGTGTGTTCCCAGCGACAAAGGATACTATTTCTGTTTGGGGATCATACATTAGGTCTGCAAAAAAAGGAGGTAATGATCCGGAATGCCCGTAAAACCAAATCGTTTTTCCATCTGCTTCGTAATCTGTTTTGAGAACGGGTAACCCAAGTTTCATTTCAAAATTAGTTAATGGTCCAGATTGTGTCCGATGAAATTCTTCAAAACTCTCAGGGGTTAACAGGCCTTTGTTTTCTTTGCTCCGAAAAAAAACCTTCATAAAACGACCCATATCATCAGCAGTCGTGGAAATGGAACCAGCAGTGAGATCTCGAATCACAGGCCGGATGGTCCTGGTTTTCCAAAAGATTCCGGAATACCCAACAATGAGTTCCGAATTGGGTAAAAATTCGAGTAAGGTGGTATGTTTCATCCCTGCCCTTTCAAAAATATGTTTTTGAAAGAAAACTTCGATAGATTCACCTGACACACGTTCAATGATATTACCAAGTAATCCAAAACTCAAATTAGAATAGGAATGAATTTTCCCTGGTTCATTTCGTTCCATCCCTTCCAGAGCTTTTGGCAATGAACGAAAGGAAGTTAAGATGGTTTCATCGTTTGCCTCTGGAGAAAGGAAAAAACCTTTTGTTAGATCAGAAGGAAGGCCTGATTGGTGGGTCAAAAGGTCTCGGATTGTGATCTCACGATAACCTTTCTGTTTTGGTTTAACCAATTTAATTTCTGGAAGATACATTGAAACTGGATCATCTAATTTCAATTTACCAGAATCTTGTAATTGTAAAATCGATATCCCAGTGAATAGTTTTGTGATACTTCCAATTTTGAATCGGTCCACTTTATCTTTGGAAACATCTCCCAATAGTCCCGAATGGACTTCACCATCACCTGTCATGTAAAGATAAGAAAGCGATTTGATTGAAGAAGGGGCTAGAGATTCCCACTTTGAAAGTATTTCCTTTTGGGTTTGGTTTTTCTTTTGTGTTGCGAGTGGAAGTGTGGAATCTCCGCTTGATTGGCACTGAACAAACAATGTGAAGAAAAAAACAAAGATAAGACGGAATGGAAATATAGGATCGATGTTTGCCTGTTTAGATTTACCTCTTCCCATCGAAGGTTCAATTTGAGGTGAGAAATTTTTTGGAAACGATTTGTTTTCCTGATACTTATGCGAATGAATCTTTTTATCTTTCTTCGATTTCATACCATAAGGAAAAAATTTTGGGCTTTCGCAACAAGTCTATAAAATACAAAACTCCCCAAACCTACGGATTGGGGAGTGATCGCTATGCCAAAGGGAAAGAACACCGAACAAGTTCTTTCGACTGGACTCTGTTTGATGTCATTTTCCTAAAAAATTGAAATCATTCTTTAGTCTTGGATCACACTCATTGAGTATTCGGAGATTGCTTCTCTACGTTTTTCTGCGAAATCTTTATGAAACCATAAGTCTTGTGTGGTTTTTGCCGTTTTTTTGTTACCAATCGTAATGGTTGTCATACAATGATCAACCGCATACTTCATGGCTTCTTTTCCTGTTTCCCCAAGACCTTTGTTCCGTTTTTTACGAGTGATTTCAGCACCTTGTTTATTGACTTTTGCAACTAACTTATCATAGTCGGCATCATCAATACAGAAAACAGTTTCCTTTTTTGCATCTTTCCATTTCACATCCACTTCATATAAAGGTGCAGCAGAGATATTGATAAACCCTAAATCAAAAAGTTCAGGCCAATACTCATAAAAGAAAGACAACATTAAGGACCGAATTGCATACCCATCAAAATCCGCATCTGTGATGATACTGATTTTGTCATAGTTGAGTTCGTCGATCGACTTTACCTTTTGGTCAAGAGGAAGGCCTACAATGGCTACAATGTTTTTCATCTCTTCGTTTTGTAATGCCTTTGCAAGTGACATTCCCTTACAGTTGAGTGGTTTCCCACGAAGAGGGAAAAGCCCATGTAATTTCGGGTTCCTTGCGGGGCGGAGTCCTGCAATTGCCGAGTCCCCTTCTGCCACGAATAAAATTCGGCCTGGATCGTTCGGTTTGCCAGTTGGAGGCATCAGCTTAGGGATGTTGTTCCGAGACGCCTTACGGAGGCCTTTCTGAGCATCCTCAAGCTGTTTCATCTGGGTTCTACGTTCCATCACCATCTTAATTTCTTCGATGAGGCCTGTTTTTTTCAAAAGTTTGTCCAAATGTTTGTCCACAGACTTTCGAATGTCCTCATTCAAATCATTGATAAGATAGGATTTATCTTGGGATTTAAAACGTGGGTTGAGGATGCGAAGGTTTACATACATGTGAAAACAACTTCTCACATCATTCCGTGTACATTGAGTGTTCAGTTTTTTCTCTAAGCTCACAATTTGAGATTTTTTACGGATCTCATCACAAAGCCTGTTTTCCAAATACTCAATTGCCGATCCACCTTGTGGGCAAAAGATCGAGTTCACCCATGTGAGAGTTTTATTTTGTCCCACAACAACATAGGTATCCATATGGATTTGTGATGCAGATGTTTTATCTGAATAATCTAATTTGTAGTAAACCATATCGGAGTTACTAAAAATTTCATCAAAACCTTTTTTAAATTTGTATTTTTCTTTTCCGGTTTTGTGGATAAACACAACTTCAAGTCCTGGATTCGACATTGCAATGTCTTGCAGGTATTGCTTCACCAAATTGATGTTAAAGGAAGTATCCAAGTTATTAAAATAAGTTGGATTGAGTTCAAACTCGACAGTTGTTCCGTGGTCTTCTTTTTTAGCAGTTTCTGTAACAGCAGTCATCCCTGTTTTGTCACAAGGTGCTTTTAATTGTTTGATTTGGTCAGCTGAGAGTAATGGGCAATCAACGAAAGTTCCATGTTCATCATAATATAAATGAACTCGCTCCGTATCTTCTTTTGAAAGTTTGAAACTACGAATGACTTTTTTTACATCATCGTGGATACTAAACATCTTTTTGTAAGCCTTACCACTGTTAATGGTTTTGACTCGAAAAAAAGATGACACCATCCGAACCAGTGAAATCCCCACACCATTTTGCCCTGCGACATGGTCTTCTTTCACTTTATCATCAAAGTTTTCTCCATACATCAAATGAAGGTAAACACCTTCTGCATTTTCTGCAGGAATCCCGCGTCCATTATCTTGGATCGTCACTCGTTTACGATCTGTAGACAATTGGATGATGAGTTTGTTCATCTTATCTTTTTCGGGAATGGATTTATCGTTTAAGTTCTTTCTATATTCATCCACACAGTTCATACATGCTTCGTCCAAACATTTTAGTTTGGCGGGGATGTCAGAAAGTTCTTCGTGGACAATATCATACTTACCAGCGTTATCTTTTGTAAAAAAATGTTGTTCAAATGTGGAAAGGGAGTTTTGCCCAAGCCACATCCCCGTCCGCATCCGAACGTGTTCTACGTTTGATAATTTCTTAAAATTTCGCGAATTTCCTGAGGTTTTTTCAGTTTTTTGAGCCATAATACTTTATTTCGGATCCCATTTTTTCTTCAGTTCATCTAACTCATCAGTCATAAAACCTGTGAGTTTTTTATCATCTTTTTGGAGAGCTGTATACTCTGTGTATTTGGTTTTTGCTTCTACAATGGCATCTTCACATTTACGAACTTCTTCCAAAGTCATACGGTAAACGGGAATGGAAGACAACCACTCAAAGTAAACGAACTTCGCTGCTTTTAGTTTGTCCTCAAAATCCTTTTTGGATTTAATGCCCGTTACTTTTTCATTCCATTTTTCTTTGATGAAACGAATGAGTTCTGAGTTACGATCAATTTTTTCTTTTTCTAAACCCGCAAGTCGTTTGAAACGACGGATGAGGTGGGTTTTGCGGAAGTCACAAAATCGTTTGATGATCTCTTCTGGAACAAAGTTACGAAGTTTCCCTTCATGAGTGATCACATTGATGGTAAGTACTTCGTTATTTTCTTTGGAAAAAAGTTCTTTGATTTCTTTCTCAGAAGGTTCTTCCCCTTTTTTGGCAACGAGTTCAATTTTAAACGTTTGGCTTGAATGGTCAATGTAGTCTTTTAACCAGTTGTCTTTTCGTTCAATCAAATCATCTAAGTAGTTTACTACTTTTTCGCGGTTCCAGTTCATCGGAGAATCTACTAAATACAATTTTCCGTCTTCTTTTTTGAACCCGAATGTTGTGGACATCACAGTGTTTCCATTGTCATTTTTAGACAATTTCACTTCACCACCGTACCCTTTGTACCATGGGGTGATTTTTTTTGGTTTCCCAGTTTTTAAATACGTTACTTGTGATTCGATGACATCACTTAATTTATGTGCAGGGATAAAACAACGAAATCCTGTTGCGATCCCTTGGATATTATTGAGAAGGACTACTGGAACTTTTCCAACAAAATGAATGGGTTCGTCTTCTGTTTCATCGTAGTTTTTAACATAATCAATGTCAGGTAAACTTTCAAAAAATCCTAAGTCTTTTGCGAAGTCGGAAAGTTTGACTTCTGTATAACGTGGCGAAGCAATCGCATTAGGATCCAGTACATCCCCAAATGTTCCTTCTCCATGCACTAAAGGATAATTATTAGCAAATGCAAAGTCTTGTGCCATTTGCGAAAGGGCATCTTGGATGGATCTATCTCCGTGTGGATGGTATCCCATCGCAAGTCCCGCGACTTTTACCGTTTTTGTATGACGGTTTCTCGCATCAGAGTTCCACATAGCCCAAAGAATTCGTCGTTGAACAGGCTTTAGGCCATCAATTTCTTGTGGAATCGCTCGCGAATCGCATACATAGCGGGAGTATTTCCTTTGGTCGTCGTTTACTTGGTCTTCAAAGGGGCGTTTCGGATACTGTTCTTCGTTCTTCATGGTTCCAAATGACACAGGGGTGCGATGAATTGACTTGTCAAGCGGTTTTCCCTTTTTAGACTGGCGATACGCACCTATCTATGTCCCCACAAACGCAAGAACACTCCCGTTTTCATTGGCTAATCTGGTTCTTGATTTTTTTTTCTGGATGGAGTTGCCAAAACCTAAATTCACTACTTTCAAGAGACCCAAAATCTGAAATCCCTGCATCAGTTCTCTTTCTCAAATCACCTAGAAAACTGAATGCAACTTTCTTTAGAGATGGCTCTTCACACTACCGTTGTATCCAATGGGAACCAGGAAAATCCACAGGGTTTGCCGAAAAAATCGAGTTTAGTTTCTTAGCTTATGACTCAAGTTTTATCTCAAAAATCAATTCTGAGTTTGGGAATGAATTAATCGATTCATACAAACTGATATGGAATCGAAAAGTTGGAAAATTCCAAAAAGATAAGTCTGATAAAAAAATAGTCTTCGTATACAAAGAATCTTTCTTTAAAGAAACAAAGGGAAATACACTCGAATCTCTTCTTGAAAATCAAATTGCTTACAAAGAAAACAAATCATCGATTGATGAATTTGAAATTTTTGAATTGAGTGGTGACACAGGTGTCCTTTTGGAAGAAGGGAATCGTTCTGAATTTGGTGGAGACAATCGTTGGTCACATAATCTTGGATCAAATCAATTTTTTACTTCCTCCAGTACATTTACAAAACTAAACAACCAAACAGTCATTACAGAACATACATCAACACATTACGATTATCACCAATTGAGTTATGAATGGAACGAAACAGAACCAGACAAACTCTATTTCAAACCGATCTTTAAAGAAAACAATCTACAATTATACTTTGTTCCTCCCTACACCAATGGCCTTACAACCAAAACCAAAGAACCATTCGGTTACAAAAGAATGGGAGATTTTTTACTCAAAGAGGAAATAAAATGACAGAAGTTCGTACCCGTTTTGCCCCATCCCCATCTGGTTTCCTTCACGTTGGTGGAGCAAGAACTGCCTTATTTAATTATTTATATGCGAAGGCAAAAAAAGGTAAATTTTTACTACGGATTGAAGACACAGACCAAGACAGATCCACAGAAGCATCATTCAAAATCATTTTAGAATCTCTTAAGTGGCTCGGAATGGAATGGGATGAGGGACCAGGTGTTGGTGGACCTAACGGACCCTATACACAATCAGAAAGAATTCATATTTATAAAGAATACACAGACAAACTACTAAAAGAAAAAAAGGCATACAGATGTTTTTGTACTGCAGAGGAATTGGATGGCAAAAAGAAACAAGCCGATGCCATGGGAATTCCTTATATCTATGATGGAAAATGTTCAGATTTATCCGATGAGGAAATAAATTCCCAATTAGAGAAAAAAACTCCTTTTACCGTAAGGTTTAAAACTCCTCACAAAATTGTTATCGTAGATGATATGATCCAAGGCAAAGTAAAATTTGAATCCAAACTCATTGGTGATTTTATCATTGTTAAATCAGATGGATTCCCTTCGTATAACTATGCTGTGGTGATTGACGATGCTCTGATGAACATCACCCATGTTATCCGTGGTGTTGGCCATCTCTCTAACACTCCTAGACAAATTTTAATCTTTGAAGCATTTGGATTCCCACTCCCAAGGTTTGCCCATGCGAGTGAAATTGTCGGAACGGATGGAAAAAAACTTTCGAAACGTGCTGGTGCTACCTCAGTACTTGCGTTCCGTGATTTAGGTTACTCCAGCGAAACCATGCGAAACTATATGGCACTCCTTGGATGGACTTCCCCCGATGGAAAAGAATATATGAGTGATGAAGAGTTGTGTTCTGTGTTTGATGTAGAACGATGCTCTAAGTCCCCTGCTACATTTGATGTCTTTAAAAAATTAAAAGAAGAAGAAAAGGAATCCGTTGATTTTAATAAACTAACAATTCTTGGTCTTGCAGAATATTTAAATCCGAAATCGAAACTCAATTGGATGTCGAACAAATACATCCGTGACACAAAGATCGAAACGCTTGGCAAAGCATTGGAACCATTTCTAGTAGACTGCCAAATCCCAGATGCCTATAAATCAGGAGAAAACGCCCAACTCCTCTCCATCTTAGATTCTGTTCGTGTGTATCTCGACCGGCTCATCCAAGCCCCGCCTTATATTGAAGAATTCTTCTTGGAAAACGTTACTTTTGAGAACGAGGAAGCAAAACAATTGGTACTCGAAGGCAAAGGGAAGGAAGTGGTCACAGAGTTTTACAAAATTGTAAAGGCTAGTTCTCTCACCACTCCTGATGCCTACAAAGAAACAATGGCAAAAGTAGGAGAAATCACGGGAGAGAAAGGAAGGACACTGTTTATGCCAATTCGATCCATTACCACGGGGAAATCCCATGGTTTGGAACTCCCAATCCTTTTTAGTCTCCTCGGACAAGAGAAGATGGTGAAGCGAATGGAACAGCTGGCAGGTCTTTTAGGCATTTCACTTAGGTAAATTTTTTACTGGTTCGTTCGGTTTTCCGGTATTTTTGACTTTTTTTCTCACTTCGCATCGTGTAATATGATGAGAGAGAGGAAAAGGCGGCCATTGACAGCACCATCAGAAGTGATTCCCTATCTGTTAAGCCCATCACCTGGGTCATACGCCATGTTTTTACCTCCCGATATGTCTTCTGTGAAACAATTCCGCCAGGAATTAAAACGGACGCTGGAAGACAATGGTTTCAGTAACGATAACATCATGCAAATCGAACTGGCTGCGGATGAAGCTCTCACCAATGCAGTGGCCGCAAATGTTTCTTGTGAATGTGATGAAACCATCATTTGCCGTTGGCGGATTGATTCCGCAAAGTTCACTTTGTACATTTTAGATTACGGATCAGGACTCTCAGGTGAATCTCCTGTCCCTGACAATGACAAAGAATTATTACGCGCAAACCAATCCCAATGTTTTTCCACCTTCCTTGACCATATCAAAAATCACCAAAGTAAAAAACCTGATACCCTTCCTTATAATGGTTCTGGCCAAAAACATAAGAACATGGGAAAAGGATTGAAAATAATCAATGCCATGATGGACTCCGTTAAAGTAATGTTTCACGGAGAAGGAATGGTAGACGAAGCTCCGGCGGGGTTCAAAGTAATGGGCTCCATCATCGCACTCGAATACGACCGTTCCAAACACTTATAATTTGATCCTACATATCAATACATCTCGCGAATGGCGTGGTGGAGAACAACAGCTTTATTATCTCGTTCAAGGTTTGGCCAATTATAAAATCCCACAAATGGTTGTGGGCCAACCAGGTTCCCCTTTGGAAATCAAGTGCAAGGAAAATGGATATACATTTTATCCAATTGAAATGAGAGGTGAGTGGGATAGAAAAGCATATAAGAATATTCGATCTCTCTGTTTATCAAAAAATATCAAACTTATCCATACACATACTGCCCATGCGCATACTTTGGCTCTTCTTGCAAAAAGAAAACACTTAAACATCCCTCTCATTGTATCCAGAAGGGTAGATTTTAAACCAAAAACTAGTTTTTTCTCAAAGTGGAAATACCAACATCCAGCAAACGACTATTATCTGCCAGTTTCTCAAAAAATCAAAGAAGTGATGATCAGTAGTAAAATTGATCCCGAAAGGATTATTACTGTATATTCTGGTATTGATTTGAAACGTTTTACAAAAATAACACCACACGAATATTTACGCGAAGAATTCCAAATTCCAAAAAAAGCTGTTGTGATTGGAAATGTGGCAGCCCTCGTTGATCATAAAGACCAAGAAACTTTAATCCATGCCATCTCAAAAATGAAAACCAATATCGATTTTCGTGTTTTGATTGTTGGCGAAGGGAAATTAGAAAAAAAACTAAAAAGCCAAGCAGACAGTTTAAATCTTAACGATAAAATTATTTTTACTGGATATAGAAAAGATATCCCCGCCTTACTTTCGCTATTTGATATATTTACCCTCACTTCCAAAGAAGAAGGACTTGGCACAGCTATACTCGATGCAATGGCATGTAGTTTACCCATAGTCGCAACAAATGGTGGTGGGATTGGAGAAATGTTAAACCATAACGAAGGTGCTTTTGTATGTCCAGTGGGTGATTCAGAATCCATAGCTCTAGGACTCGATAAACTTGTTTCTTCAGATGAACTTCGTATTCAATTTGGAAATTTCAACAAAACGTCCGTTAAACGTTTTTCGGTTACTAAAACAATCGACAAAACAAAACTAATCTATTATTCATTCTTGGGTGATTCTTTGTACGGAGAAGGGAAATGAGTGGAAGACTATTAATCATTGATGGACATGCACTTGCATTTCGAGCTTATTTTGCCTTTGCTGCTTCCAATTTAACAAATTCCAAAACAGGACTTCCAAGTGGTGCGATATTTGGATTTTGGAGGATGCTCTTCAAACTTTTACAAGATGAACATGTAACACATATTGCCTTCACTTTTGACCCAGGCACTCGGTTAGAAAGAAATGATCTTTATGAAGAATATAAAGCCCATCGAAAACCCATGCCTGAGGATTTAAAACCTCAAATCCAAAAGCTCTACGAAATGTTACAAGCCCTTGAGTTTCCAATGTATAAAATCAATGGTATCGAAGCAGATGATATCATTGGTTCCTTATGTAAAAAATTTGGAAAAGATTTTGAAGAAATTGTAATCCTTTCAAGTGACAAGGATTTATACCAAGTCCTAGACAAAAACATACACATGTTACGTGGCAAACGCGGAGTTTCCGAATTTGAGAAAATTGATCCCAAGTGGGTAAAAACAAATATTGGCATCACAAAAGAACAAGTGCCAGATTATATGGGACTTCTCGGTGATGCTTCAGATAATATTCCTGGTGTTAGAGGGATTGGTGAAAAAGGCGCAGCCAAACTTATCCAAGAATTCGGAGATTTGGAAACCATTTACAAAAAAATCGATAAGGTAAAAAATAAATCTCTGATTGATAAACTCATTGCCGAAAAGGAAAATGCATTTTTATCGAGGAAACTAGCAACCATTGTCACCAATTTAAAACTCGATATCAAAAAATCTGACTTAAAACTTCCAAACTACTATGATCCCAAAAAAGTACAATACTTCAAAGACGAAGGTTTTAATGTACTCCATCGTGATCTAGCAAAACAAGCTGGAATTCCTATTGTGAACGATGGAGAGACAAAAGAAGATACTCCTTCCGCCAAAAAATCATCAAAAGGAAAAAAAGAAACGAACACGGAAGGTTCTGTTGAAGTTTCCAAAAAAGGAAAAAATTCAGTTACGACTACTTCAGTTGTTGCGAAAAAATCTTATAAACGAATTCAATCCATCGATGAATTAAAAAAAATCGTATCTAAACTCGACTCCAAAAAACCAATCTCGATCGATACAGAAACAACCTCACAAGACCCAATGATGGCAGAGTTACTTGGGATTTCCTTTTCTGAAGAACCTGGAGTTGCCTATTATATCGCATTCTCACATTCCGAATCCATTTATAGCCACCTACTCCCATCCTGTGAAGAAACACTTGCCATCCTAAAACCAATGTTAGAAGACCCTAAATGGAAAAAATTAGGACAGAACATTAAATACGATTTACTCGTGTTTCGCAATCATGGAATCGAACTCAAAGGAATTTACTTTGATACGATGCTTGCCTCCTATCTTTTAAATCCTGGTGAAAGACGTCATAATATGGATGATATGGCGGTTGATTATCTTAACTATAAAACAATCACCTATGATGAGTTAGTAGGGACAGGAAAAAAGAAACAAAATCTTTATGATATAGATCCTGATAAAGTTTCAGAATATGCTTGTGAGGATGCTGACATCACCTTACAATTACACAATACATTGGCTCCAAAAATGGAGGAAAACATTCATAAAAAATTGTTTTATGAAATGGAAATGCCTGTATTACTCACTTTGGCAGATATGGAGTATGAAGGTATTGCTGTTGATAAAAAGTATTTTGAAGAATTATCTGTCACCTTTGAAACTAAAATCAAAGAACATGAGAAAAATATCCATTTTTATGCAGGAAGACAGTTCAATGTCAATTCTACAAAAGAATTACAAACTGTTTTATTTGAAGACTTACGACTCCCTGCGGAGAAAAAAACACAAACTGGATATTCCACAGACCATTCTGTTTTGGAATCCTTACAAGGCACTCATCCGATTATTGATGACTTGTTATCGATTCGAAAATTCTCAAAATTAAAATCTACATATACTGACACTTTGCCAACTCTTGTGAATCCAAAAACCAATCGGATCCATACAAGTTATAACCAAACTATTGCCGCAACGGGTCGACTTTCTTCTACCAATCCAAACTTACAAAACATACCCATCAAAGATGAGGAAGGAAGGTTACTCCGAAAAGGATTTATTGCTAAAAAGGGAACAGAAATTCTATCACTCGATTATAGCCAGATCGAACTTCGTATCATGGCCCATTTTTCCAATGACCCCAACATGATTGATGCGTATAAGTCTGGTGCAGATATTCACAAACGGACTGCAGCTGGGATTTTCGGAGTTCCCGAAGACCAAGTAACACCAGATATGCGCAACAAAGCAAAAGTTGTAAATTTTTCTGTGATTTATGGAGTTACTTCGTTTGGTCTTTCCAACAATTTAAGAATCAGCCGCAAAGAAGCAAAAGAGTTTATCGAAAAATACTTTGCCGCATACAAAGGTGTCGCCACCTATATGGAAGAAATTGTCGAATTCTGCAAACAGAATGGTTATGTTGAAACCTTACTTGGTCGCAGGCGTTACCTTCCTGATATCCATTCTTCACATAAAATGGTGAGCGAAGGTGCCAAACGTGTTGCCATCAATTCCCCGATCCAAGGTACTTCTGCCGATATGATCAAAATTGCAATGATTCGGATCCATGATAAAATCAAAAAGGAATCTTTTCGATCTAAACTTTTATTACAAGTTCACGATGAACTAGTATTTGAAGTGGAACCAAAAGAAAAAAAAGAATTTTACCAAATGGCAAAAGAGGAAATGGAAAAAGCCATGGAACTCAAGGTCCCAATTGTCGCACAAGGGAAGTTTGGTGGAAATTGGGATGAAGCACATTAGGCCAGTTATTGGTCTACTTTTCTTTTTTGTCCTTTATCTTTGGAACTTTCCAGTTGTATTTGAATCAAACTTACTACTTGGAAAATTTGATTGGGACTTATACACTTTCCATATCGAATTTTTACGAAAATCGTATTTAGAGTTTGGAAGTTTCCCGTTATGGAATCCATATTATGGTGCTGGTTTTCCCGTATGGGAAAACCCATCCAGTAAATTTGGAAGTTTTACCCATTTATTTGCACTTTTTGTTCCGAGCATCACAGCTCTTAAAATCAGTTTTGTTTTTTACTTTGTACTCGCTGGGTTATTAAATCTTCACTCATATCAAATTTACAACAAATCATCAAACCTAACATCCATTCTATTCGTTTGTTTGTTCCAATTCTCAGGGTATTTTTTTCAAAAATTTTATGCAGGCCATATGAACCAAATCCATGGTTTGTTTTTACCTGCTCTTATTTTTTATTTTCTCTACTCGATTCAAAATCAAAAAAAATTAATTGTGGGACTTATTATTTTTATCACCTATATATTGTTATCTGAAGGAGCAATTTATACCATCACACAGGCGACCTTTCTTATATTCTTTTTGAGTGGTCGGGAAATTTTCCTTTCGAATCAAAAAAAGAAATCGATCTTTCAATTTTTGCTCATCAGTTGTTTGGTCTTAGTGGTTCTTTCCTTCAAATGGTTGCCTATGGTGTTGTTTATATTCCAGGTTGGGAGGTATTTTGTACCAGATCAATTCCCCTTACAACTTTCCGATTTCTACCCAATCTTTTTTGGTTCCTCCCAACACCCACTACTTTCCCAATCTATTTCACAAATGCAATATCGCTATTGGGAATACGGAAACTACTTAGGGCAACTTCCCCTATACCTACTTCCAATACTTGTATTCACAAAACGTAAACTTTGGTTTGTACTGATTCTTTTCATTTTCACAATTTGGATCATGATCGGCAAAGGAAATTGGATAAACCCAGTGACTTTCTTAGAACAAATTCCTATCTATTCTTTAGAACGAGTGTATCCAAGATGGAGTTTGAGTGTTGTTTTTTTGTATGTTTGGTGTTTGGCGGAAGTGATACAAAAATTTTCAGAAGCATTTAAGGAAAAATACAAAATCTATTTTTTCGGTATGGTTCTCATTTTGCTTACTTATCATACGCTCGATGTGAGAAAAATGAACACAAAATTCTTACATGAAATATTTGTTTTAAAACCTCCTACGCTCGATATCCAAAACAAAGAAACTTATCCCATCACTGTGAATTCAGTTCCTGATTACGGTTCCGACTCACGAATGTTCCCTGCCATCACAGCAAACCTCTCCATCAACGACATATACGAAAATCTAACATTTTATTTTTCAAATCAACCTTTTGATTCGAAGGATTACCATGGTGAATTTTATTTATACCCTTCTTACCAAAGCATCCAACCAATCGAATGGAAACCAGACCAATTTACTTTTGGTCCTTTGCCAAAAAGTAAAATCCTTGTTTTCAACCAAAAATTTCACCCTGGATTTGTCACAAACCTTCCAGATGTCACGCTATGTTCGTGGAATGGGTATTTGGCGGTGGAACTAAAAAAAGAAACCAGCTCACTAGTGGTTGAATATTCAGTGATAAAGGCTGCTCGTTCGAATATAAAAAAGGAGAGTCGTTGCCTGTTTTGATTTTTTAGTTGTGTCACAGATTTGTAATGATACAAATTAGTCATTCTTTCTCGGAATTTCATTGGAATGTCACATAATCGTAACCGAGATCTTTTAGCTTACTTGAGTAGATAAAAACGAGGAAACAAAATCCTATGAAACCAAATACTATTAATAAAACAGAACGAATTTTAGAAGTTCGTTTAGCAGAAAATCAACTCGAAATTGAAAGAGCACTTGCATTACGTTATGAAGTGTTTAACTTAGAAATGGGAGAAGGCCTGCCACAATCTTCTGCAACTAGGAAAGATCGTGATGAGTACGATTTGTACTGCCATCATTTGATTGTAATCGATAAATCCACTGACGATAAAAAAATCGTTGGTACATACAGAATTCTCACTCGTCAAAATGCAAAGAACGGAATTGGTTTTTATAGTGAAAACGAATTTGATATCACTTCCATTTATAATCTACCAGATGAAATTGCTGAGGTAGGACGTTCTTGTGTTCACCCAGACTACAGAGATGGTTCAGTGATTTCTTTGTTATGGCAAGGCCTTGCAGAATTCATGAACAAACATAATGTTCGTTACCTTATGGGTTGTGGTTCAATCCACTCTACTGATGCATCCGTTGCTTCTCAATCTTATGGATTCTTAAAAGCAAAAGATGCGATTGCCCCTGAAGAATTCCGCGTGTATCCAAACCCAGATTATGTTCTCCCAGGATTTGATGCAAATTTCCATGTTGAAGATCCTAAGGTGATCTCCAAAAATATCCCACCACTTTTGAAAGGTTACCTTCGAGTGGGTGCTAAAATCTGTGGAATTCCTGCACTGGATTCTGTTTTTGGTACTACAGACGTGTTTATTCTTTTCGACCGCAAGGAAATTACGGAGAGATATGCGAAACACTATATGAATGCATGAGCCAAAACCAGGAAATTGATTACCAGCACCCCACAAAACAGGATCAAATTCGATTTTTCGCTTTTACCTTAGTTTTGGTGATCTTTATCACTGCTGGTTATTTCCTGGGCATTCCTCGGTATTATCTCGGATGGTTTTCATTTGCAATTGCATCATTTTCTGTGGCTGGAAATGATGCAGTTCAAACCATCGGAACTTTTATCGAAAGTAAAAAGTCAGTCCATTGGTTACAAAAGATCCTCGTATTTGGAGGTCTTTTATTTTTAGTCCACTTACTTGCCTGGTTTATCCACGGTGGTGAAATCCATTTTCATCGATTAGATTCCATTCCAGAAACTAAAGAATTCAATTTACTACAATTACTCGCACCTGTCTTACTCGTTGTCATCACAAGGTTACGCGCACCCGTATCCACAACATTTCTCGTCTTAGGTTTGTTTGGTGGGAAAAGCATCGACCAAATGTTAACCAAATCCTTTTTCGGGTATGGACTTGCTTTCCTTGTTGCCATCATTGTTTGGGCAGTACTTGTCAAAGTGGATCCACACGAATACCATGAAGTCCATACTCCTGATCCCGTATCGGAAAGGCGTTGGTCTCGCCTCCAATGGTTCTCAACAATGTATTTGTGGGTGGCATGGTTATTCCAAGACACAGCCAACATCGCAGTATTCCTTCCAAGGCAGCTAGGTTTATTTGAATTCCTTATGGCGGTCTTCATTCTTATCTTTGCCCTACTCATCATCATCCGCACAAACGGAGGTACGATCCAACAGGTAGTCTCTGAAAAATCGGACATCCAATGGGCAAAGGCTGCAACGATTGTTGATTTGGTGTATGGAAGTTTGTTATTTTTTTTCCAAGCCATCAGTAACATCCCGATGTCCACAACCTGGGCCTTCCTTGGTCTCCTTGCAGGTCGTGAGATCATTCTGAATGTGATCACTTACAAAGACCTTCCCTATTTGGACACCTTTCGTAAGGTCGGAAAGGATGTGGTCCTTGCCACACTGGGGATCGTTGTTTCGATCCTAATTTTTTTCCTTTCGTATTTCTTATATCCTGACCAAAGGCAATCCACCCCATTGGAATTCTGGAATCATTCAAATCAGGAAGACTCCTTATAATTCTCTTTGACAGTTCTCCCAATTGTCAGGGTAGTGTCATATATGAGATTGATTCTCACATACAGAGACAAGGAGCCATTATGTCAGTCGCAATGATGTTACGAGAGGGGACGGCACAAAAACACGAGGAAACTGAAAAAGTTCCTTATATCCGTGCTATTTTCCGTGGGGGACTCGATGCCCAAACTTATACTTACCAATTAGAAAGTTTACATGCCGTCTATAAGGTGATGGAAGACCTTTACCGCCAAAATAAAGATAATCCAATCCTTTCTAAATTATACTTTCCAAGTTTATTCCGTGAAAAGGCATTACAGGAAGACATTGTTACCTTCCAAAAAAAGTTTGGCACCAAACTGAGAGGGGAAGTTTCCAAAGCTACTCAAAACTATATCAATCATATCCAAACGACTGCAAAAACAAAACCGGAACTTTTGGTTGCACAAGCTTACGTGCGTTACTTGGGGGATTTATCAGGTGGCCAAGCAATCAAAAAAGTAGTGGCAAAAACCTTTGGACTAGAAGGAAATGATGGAACTGCATTTTATGAATTCCCTGAGATCGAAGATCTTATGGCATTTAAAGGGATATACCGTCAAAATTTGGACACATTACCTTTGGATGATTCACAAAAAGCAGAACTACTAGAAGAAGCCAAAACAACGTTTGATCTAAACAAATTTTTGTTCATCGAACTCGATTCCGATTTAAAAGAAAATATCGGAATGGAACGTTACCAAACTCTTCTACCAGCAGGTTAATTTTTGGGATTCCCGTATACACTAGTAACTTTAGTATTTTTATCGATGTTGCCGGTCACAATGATAGTGCCGGTAGTTAAGGACATCGTAAAGGATCGATTGCTCGGATCAAACTGGGAAGTAGCTTATTTTACAAGTATTCCCATGTTAGGATCTTTTTTATTCGCTCCTGTTGCGGGAATCATATCTGATCGTTTTAAAAACAGAAAATACTTCATCAGTTTTTTCTGTTTTTTGGACGCTGGACTTTTTTATCTCTTAACAATCGTTAGGGATATGGATTTATTTTTATTCATTCGTTTTTTAGAAGGTGCCGCTCATATTTTTATCATCGGTTTACTTTTAAGTTCTGCGGCCGACCAAGAAAATGATCCAAAAAACAAACGATATTATGGTAAAGGGATTCTTATGGGGATCACCGGGATGTTTTTATCACTTGGTGGTGCTTTTGGTATGCCACTCGGAATCCTTGGAAGGAGTAATCCATTATTACCTTTTTATGTTGGATCATGTATTCTAATCTTTGTTGGTCTCATGAGTTTTCTCATGTTAAAAGACAAGGGAATTCACAAGGTGAAAGATTTTAAATTGAGTGATTTAAAATTAGCAATTTTTGAAAATCCATTTCTATTTGTGCCATTTCTATTTAATTTTATCGATCGTTTTACTGTTGGTTTTATTATTTCATCCTTTAACATTCACTTAAGAGAAACCTTAGCATTCCATCCTGGAATGCTCGGAGTTTTTTTAGGCCTTGTTCTCTTTCCGATGAGTTTGTTATCGTACCCATCAGCCTTACTATCTCGCAAAACAGGCGTTCTTCCTTTAGTCCTTATTGGATCCACAATTTATGGAATCTTTTTGGGATTATCAGGCACAACGAATAACTATTGGTATTTATTTGTATTTTTGCTGATTTGTGGTATTGGTGCAGGAGTGATGTTTGTTCCATCCATGATGCTTGCAAGCAAGATGTCAAAACCTGGACTCACGGCTACCACTATGTCCGCATTTACGGGAGTGGGATCGCTTGGGTTTATGTTAGGTCCCATAGTTTCTGTGCAAATGCAGTCGGTTTTTAATTCCTTCTTACCCCAAGAATACAGTTTTTCTGCCCTTTCCTTCTTTTTTGGATTTTTAGAGATTGGACTTGTTTTTATGACAATTCCATTTTTTAAAAAGATTTTGAGTAAAATCAACCGAATCGATGAAGAAAGAGAAAAGATTACACTTGCCAATCCAGATCCAATCCTGTAGAATTTTTCCGAATCCATTTTAGGAAAGGTTTATGTTCAAAAGATTATTAATTCTTAGCACACTCGCTTCGGTTCTATTCCTTGTGTCTTGTTCTTCTGGGAACAAAGTACAAGCAGGTAGCACAAAGGTTCACCCACACACAGCACTCCGCAAACTTGAAATTGATATGATCAAGGTAGGAGATGGTTTGGTAAAAACAGAAGCGGTACTTGGCAAACCTACTGAAAAAACAATCGATCCAAGTGGAACCGTCATGACATGGTATTTTGCTGAAGATCGCGATGTTCCCGAGCAGTATTACACTCTCAAAGAAAAACCAGATGTTGTTGAAAAGTTTCTAAAACTTACGTTTGACCCAAAAAACAAAATCACCGCAAAAGATTTTAAACTATAATATCACGGCGTAACATCTGTCTCGGAATCTGATTCAGTTTCGAGATCAGTAGGCGCAGGGAATGGAAAACCAGGGAAACTTGGTTTTTCCTTTCCTTCTACATCATCATCTAACAAATCGATGGTGGTAAAACCTAACAAAAAGTCAAAGGCTTCTGCAATATTAAATCCAACTCTCGCTCCACCGTAGACTCCTCCCACAACTTCAACATTCCAAGAATATCCTGGTGGGTAACCAAATGGTTTTAAATCTTCTTTGGGTAGATAAATTAAGAATTCTTTTTGGCCCGTGCTTGCAACGATGTCTTTTGTGAGCTCCCTGCGAAAATATTCTTTTTTGCGAGCTTTTCTTTCTTTTACGGGATCATAAAAATAAGAATAATATCTCATTTTATAACTTTTAAGGTTAGCCCGTTCATCGTTTGTGAGAGGAATTCCTTTTTTGTCCACAAGCCAATTGCCTTTCGCATCGAGGACAGGAGAACCTGAATGAAAACTCTCACCACCTAAGATACCAAAGACGAGTTGTTGCGAATGATACCCACCAATCTCACCACCTCGGATTCCAACTCCACGACCCAAATCACGTTTCCCCATGGCCGATTCTCCACCTTGGAAAACAAATCCAATAGGAAGTGGTCCTACTTTAACAGCCGCTCCATACATGGGGGTTTCTGCTCCCACAGTTACGATATCTTTCAAATCATTTTTACGATTTTTCCAATAGGTGGCACAATTCAAAAAAAATAAAAGGCAAAGGATAAGACCGATAGAGCGCATTCTTTTCCAATTTTTTTCATTTTCTACTTTTCGGAATCAAAAAAACAAACTTTTTGGGAAGATATGGCTTCTTTTGAAGATTTTCCCATGATCGAAGTGAAAAAAATGAACGAAACGGAAGTTCGACTCTTCAGTTTATTGTTTAATCTTTTGAGAGAACCTAAAGGAATTAGTTTCCAAAAATTCAGAAACATCATGCCGAGGTTTTACAAAAACGAAGACATTGAATCTGATAGAAAAAAACTCTACCGCGATTTGAACCAATTAAAAAGCCTTGGGTTCAACATTAAAGTAGCTCAATATGGATACCAATCCGAAGATTTTTTTCCTTATTATATCCAAAGAGAATCTATCGATCGTTCACTAAAATTTACAAAAGAAGAATTGGAACATTTATCCAAAACTCTTTTTTCTTCTGAATTAACGAAAGAACTAATAAGTCTGTCTCAAAAACTATTCTCATTTCATTTGGATTTAATTCCAGATTTATCAAAACGTTCTGTAAATCTTGAAACTGAAGAAAACACAATCGACACAACCAATACGGAAAAAATTTTACAAGCCATTAAAGACAAACGCGCCATCACTATTGTTTATGGTTACGAAGAAAAAGAAAGGACCATCGAACCATACCGATTGATTCGAAAAAATACCACTGATTTTTATGTGTTAGCTTACGATCGAAATAAAAAATCATTACGTAGGTTCATCCTTCCCAAAATCGCTGTAAAAAAAGAAACCAAAGAAGAATTTTTTTCGAATTTAAAAATTTCAGATGATGATTTAAATTTTCATCCACTTTCTTTAAAGACCCATCCTGAAATTGAAATTTCTTTCCAAATCCACCCTGAATATGATGATCGTTGGAAATCTTTTTTAGAAGGTGCAAAATTTGAAAAAACAGGTTATGAATACAAAGTGTATACAACCAATCAAAATGCATTGTTTCAATTTTTTGTCATCCTACCTGAAGCTCTGGTGGAAAGTATTCCAACATGGAAAGAATCATTTGTCCGTTATGTAAAAGAATGGGAAAATTGTTACCAACTCATTTGATATCCCATTGACCCCAATCACCAAATCCTTATACTTACAATTTCTAAGATGCCAAAATGCATTCCATTTGATAAGAGATGGAGTCGTACAAAAACCTTCCACAGCATCCTTCGGCGGGTATTTGGAATGGGGTGATTTCCTTACTTTATGTAAGAGCCAATTCCCGAATACACCTACAGTTGAAAAATCACAAAACAGAGATGAAAGTTTTGAAGAATCGGCTTCTTATCTAAATCAAAACATTTCCCACTTTGGTGCTCAACTTCGTTACCAAAACTTTGTTTGTAGTGTAGAACTTTTAGAGTATGAGAAAGAACGAGATGGATGGATCCTTTGGGATTTTCGGCCCATTGGTTCGATCAAACAAGATATACTTCGATCTTTTTTCTTTTACAAAAAAATAGCCGAGGGCATGGGCCTTCGTGTGATTGGATTCAAACTCATTCGGATCCAGACAAAATTTGTCTACACGGGTGGTCCCATCCTTCCCGAAGAATACCTGCTAATCGAGGATATCACATCTCGGATGGAATCAGAATTTGGCACGAGAGAAGAAGAATGGAATTCATTTTTAGAAAATGAGAAAGAGACAAAAGACAAACCTGTTCCTTTTTCCTTTTTGGATCGGAAACCAAGTTGTCGTTCCCTAAAGTCTTGTTTGTCACCATCTCATTGTGCACCAGGCAGAGAAAATGCCAAAGAAATTTTTGAATATAGAGATAGTTCAGAACTTGCCAAACAATGGTTCGCATCTGGGTACAATTCGTACGAATCGGTACCGGATACGGAACTCACCCCCATCCAAAAAATTCAAAAGGAGGCACACCTCACTGGCAGGGTTCACTTCGACAATCTAAAGCTGAGTGAATACTTAGCTAATGTGACAAAATCTGTCGCATTTTTGGATTTTGAATCAATCAACCCATACCTTCCGATTTATCCCGAAACAAAACCCTTCCAACACATACCTTACTTGTATTCCCTTCATATTTGGAATCGTGAAACTGATACGTTAACGCACAAAACGTACTTACATGAAGACGTGGCGAGTGACCCAAGAAAGCATGTGTTATTCCATTTGCAAAATGACCTTCCAAGAGACATTACCATCTTTTCGTTTAACGATTTCTTTGAAAAATTGATCATCCAAGAAACGACAAACGTATTCCCTGAGTACTTAGAGTTTTGGGATTCAGTCAAATCGATGTTTATCGATCTTGCCCTTCCGTTTAAAAAACTTTGGATTTACCACCCTGGGCAGAACGGAAAGGCATCTTTAAAGGAAATCCTACCTTGTTTTAGCAATGAAAGCCATATTGGGCTCACCATCCGAGAAGGACAGGATGCAAATTACCAATATTTGAGATTAATAAAAAAGCAGGTGACAGCCGAAGAAAAAAAACGTGTTTTGGAGGATTTGATAGCTTACTGCAAATTAGATAGTTATGGTTTGTATTTAATCTATAGAATGTTACAAGAAAAATTATCGGTTATTTAATGTTAGGTATCAAAAAATCAGTCACACAACTTGTCTTTTCCTTACCTGAGAATTGGATTTCCGCGCTCGCACGAAGAAACAATTTGAACGAGCCGAATGCATTAGACCCACGTTGTGCACTTGCTTGTAACATCGCAAAGTACCTACCCAAAATGGAACAAATGAGTCCAGAAAAAGCGCGAAAACATTACCGCGATCAAATGAGACTCTTCGAAGAGGCGGAATTTCCGATTCCCCATATCGAAGACAAACTCATCCCAACTCCCAGTGCTTCTTTTATCCCTATCCGTGTCTACAATGCAAACCCTCAAAAAAGAAACCTTCCTACCATTCTCTTTTTCCATGGAGGAGGACTTAGCATTGGTAACTTGGACACACATGATTCCTTTTGTCGTAAATTGTCTCATTATACGAAAAGCATCGTGATTGCAGTGGATTACCGTTTGGCACCAGAGCACCCTTACCCAGCCGCTCATGAAGATGCATGGCTTGCCTACCAATATGTTCGCAATTCTGCCTATATCTTTGGCGGGTCTCCAAAGGCCATTGCCGTTTGCGGAGACAGTGCAGGGGCACTCCTTGCCACCACACTTTGTTTACGCGCCAAAAAAAGCAATGTGCAAGCTCCGATCTACCAAGCCTTACTTTACCCTATGCTTGATACTTCCAAAGAATCAGATACATACGATCTCTTCGGAGAAAATTATGTCTTAACAAAATCGCTCATGCGATGGTTCATCCAAAATTATCTCCCACAAACCAAAGATAGAAGTTTGGTTCAAAATTCGCCAGTTTTGGCAGACACCAAAGAACTAAAAGGCCTCCCGCCCACTTATATTGGCATCGCAGGGTTTGATCCACTCCGAGAAGAAGCAGAAACCTATGCCAAACACCTGCAAACAGCAGGCGTTAAGGTGGAAGAACGACATTTCCCTTCCCTTGTGCATGGGTACATCCAGTTGTCGGGGCTCATTCCGAAAGCAAAAGAAGCAGAAGAAGACCTTTTCCAGTCCCTCCTCCGTTTTTTTTCGCAAATAAAAATCTAATTCAGTTCCATTCAAGAATCGACACAGAAAGATTCGATACTATAAAGGACAACATCTAGAGGTATGTCATGATGCTACGATATTCCATTCTTCTCTGTTACCTACTGGGAATGACTGCTCTTTTTGCAGAAAAACCAGCCTCCGTTACCTTAAAGGAAAGGGACTCCCAAAAACAAATCGACTTACAAAGGAAAAATGGTTTTGGTGATAACGAAATTGATACCCTACACGCAAGCATCATTGGAAACCTGCGAAAGATTAAAAAACTCCAAGAATTGGGAGTCGACAAAACGGCAGCCCAATATCTTGCCCAAACCCCACAAGAACATAAAGAATTATACAAAAAAGATAAAGATGGAAAACCTTATATGGAAATCAAATTACCACAAGGACAATCTTACATTGATTGGCCTACGGTGTTTTTGTATGATGGAATTGCTTACATTTACCCAAAAGAAGATTTTAGCGACTTAGACAAAATCATCCTTTCATTTCGAAGGGTGAATGCAGATGGAACCATCCATGTAAAGGAAATGCGTAGGCTCATCAACCCATCACCAAGATCGGAAAGTCCTGACAAAGATGAAAAAGGGGAAGCTAAATTGGATACAAATTCTGACATTCGATTAGAATACTATCGTTCCTTGACATCAGATACCATTTGGCCAAATGATCCAGTGCAACCTGCAGAAGCAGACATTGCGATGGTGTTAAATGATGAGAAAGATCCTCTCCCTTATGACAAACAAAAACACATTATGAGGTCTTACAAAAAGATGTTACGTAAGATTGCAAAACATACTGCATTCAAATTACGTAGTGTAGAGTTGGATCAAAAACAAATGATCACAAAAATTTTGGATTATAATACAAACTAAAAATAATACCTCAAGTTTGTTGTTTTTCCCTTCGACTCATGAGGAGCTGCGAAATCGTCTGCTCCTCTGTCACATACTTCCTTTTCAAATAAGACAAAGCATTATTGATAAAACGAGGAACCTTTTTCTCGGCATCTAACAAATCCATTTTGGTTAACATCAATTCGTCGATGGTAGCGAGAGCCAAATTTCTTTGGCTCTGGTGTAATTCAAAATCGTCCTCGTCTTCTACAATCATGTTTTTTCTTGGAACCGATTTGCGGCTTCCACTCCTCTTTCTTCATCTACAAAAAAGTTAATCAGAAGTGATAAAAAGTAAAAGAATGCAACTACCAAAAAGGCATTCCGTAAACTCACCAAGGTTTGGATGTAACCGAATAAAAATAAACCAGCAGCTGCGGCAATTTTTCCTGAAAGACCCCACATCCCAAAAAACTCACCCGATTTTGATTCGGGACTAAAAATCCCAACGAGAGCACGGGAAGCAGATTGAGTGGAACCAAGTCCCATCCCTGCCAGTGAAGAAATAAATACAAATACCCATTGGACTGTCCAATTTTTACCCAGTATTTGATTCGCAAATGCCGTGATGTCATGTACATAATAAATTAATGCACATGTCGCAAGCCAAAGAACAAGCGTTAAGTTAAATGTTTTTTTAGCACCAATACTATCCTGTATCACACCAAATGCAAGGGCACCGATTGCAGCAGCAATTTGAATGAAGATAAACATTGCTTGTTTATGTTCCGCTTCAATATGAATCTCTTGTGATCCATAAATAAAGGCAAATGAGATTACGATTGCAAGCGCCGCCATCGTAAAAAACAATGATACCAAATAGATCATCAAATCTTTAAATTCTTTTGCATCTTTTAAAGTTTGGATAACTCTATCCTTTCCAATTTTAAAATAATTTACCTTATGAGAAACTCCAAGTGGCAAATGAGGTTCTTTCAAAAAGAGAAAGGTAGGAATTGCTGCGATTAAAAAGAAAATCGCAGTATAAGGACCAACTAACTTTAAGTTGGCAAAGTTGTCCAAGGTATAATCTCCAAGTGTTGTCGCAAGAGCAACAGAACCGATTCCACCGAAGTAACCAATCCCCCATGCATAACCCGAAATTTTCCCAAGATCTTCTTTTGAGCCGAGAAATGGCAAAAAGCTAGAGGCAAAGTTTTCACCAGAAGCAAAGAAAAAATTAGAGAAGGCAACAAGCACCATCCCCATCCAAATCATACCAGGCTCTACATAATAGAGTAAAAAAGTGGCAACCACACAGCCGATGTAACTGAGGAATAAGAATAATTTTTTCTTAGAACTGTAGTCTGTGATCGCTCCAAAGATGGGTCCAGTGATGACGACAAATAAATAAGATGCCGCTAGTGCCCAAGCCCATAGCGTATTTCCCATTCGGAACGGATTGTCCGAACCAACTTCAGAAGGAACGACGAGTCTTGTGAAAATCTCACAGTAAACGACACTGATAATGACGGTGGTGTAAGATGAGTTCGCAAAATCGAACATACACCATCCAAAAATTTCACGGTTTTTTTTCTTTTTGGCTTCCGGGTTTTTGTCTTTGGACATAGAGGGTTTCAGAATTTTCCTTGGTTGAAAGTAATTAAAGAGTTTCCCTCCCTTTCGTAAATCTGTCAAATGATTAGTTCAGGTATGGATCCTTTCGATTTAAATTCCCTCATGAGACCAAAACGGGTCTGTTTATGTCGAATGGTGACGGAAGAAGATTTAATCCGTGCCATCCATGCGGGTGCCGTAACCATGGAACAAATTAGAGAAACAACAAGAGCCTCTACCGGCTGCGGGACCTGCTCGATGCAGGTCTACCACATCCTCCAGCGCGAATTGCAGAATCTCTCCCGGAGGAAAATTTCATGAAATTATCGATTAATATGGCGATGACCTTGGATGGAAAGGTAGTTCGCCCTGATGGCCGTTGGTATGGCCTCACTTCATCAGAAGATAAAACCCAAATGGACGTCTACCGCTCCCAATCCGATGCAGTCCTCATTGGAAAAAATTCCATCTTAAATGACAATCCCATTGTCAAAATCCGTGCTGTTCCCAATGCCTTAAATCCAAGACCAGTCATCCTCGTACGCAAAGGAACCCTTCCTCCAGACAAACACGTTTTTGAAGAATCCGACCACATCCCTCTGATCATTTGCACCAAAACCAATTTAAAAGAGATCAAAACCAGTTTAGAGAATAAGGCTGAAATTTTTGCCTTGGATTCTGACGACATTGATCCCAAAAAAGTAACAGGGATCCTAAAACGAAAAGGTTATAAAAATGTTCTCCTTGAGGGTGGACCCAAACTCAATTTTTCCTTTTTAGAAGCGGACCTTGTGGACCGAATTTACCTCACCGTTGTCCCATATATCATCGGGAAAACGGGGCTTGCTGGGATTGCAGATCGGAATTCCGAACTGCCAGGTTTTGATAAACAAAACTGGATCTTAAAACAACATTTTACGAAAGGGAACGAGATCTTTCTCGTGTACGAAAAATCTTAAGAAAAATTCTAATTTTTGGATTGACCAGTTTCCGCACCATCAAATAGTTTGACATTAAACTATTTAGCAATAAGAGGTTCTATGTTTTACAAATTACTCGCAACCAATAAAGACATTACACTCACGATCCTTCGTGTGACACTCGGTCTCGTGATTTTCCCACACGGTGCACAAAAAGTTCTCGGAGCTTTCGGTGGATATGGATTTGAAGGAACGATGGGATTTTTCTCTAGCTTAGGGATCCCTTACATTTTTGGTGTTCTCGCAATTGTAGCCGAATTTTTTGGTGCGATCGGTCTGATCCTTGGACTCTTCACTCGCCTTGCAGCATTCGGAATTGCATCAACTATGGTTGTTGCGGCAGTACTTGTACACTTACCAAATGGTTTTTTTGTTAACAATAACGGATACGGATATGAATACCACATCCTCGCAGTTGGTATTGCGATTCCATTAATCATCAAAGGGGCTGGTTCGTTCTCTTTAGATGATATCATTGCCCATAAAATCGAAGGGTAATCACAACTTTGTTGGTTAAGACTAACTAATAGTGTTAGCCAAACTTTAACCTCTCTGATTCCTTGTCTTAAATCCATTGATAAGGAATCGGAGATGACTCAAATCAATCTAGCTACACTCCAACAACTTCTACCAGAAGCAAAATTTCAAAATTCAGAAACACTGAAGAATGTAAACTTCACTGGTCTTACTTCCTTAACTCTCGCTGGTCCTACTGATATATCCTTCGTTGCTTCCAAAACTTTTATTAATGAAGCTAAAGCATCCAAAGCATCTTTACTTGTTGTCTCCCAAGAAACGGCTGAATCACTCAGCGACAAACCCATCATTGTCGTTGCCAAAGTCGAACTTGCAACTGCCAAAATCATCCGATTATTTTTTCCAGAAAAACAACCTTCAGGAAAACGTAGCACACAAGTTGCCATTGACCCAAGTGCCAAAATCGGATCCAATACAGACATCGGTCATTTTGTAACCATTGGAAAAGATTCTATCATCGGGAATGATTGCATCATCGAAGATGGGGTCAAAATTGGAAACAGAGTGCACATTGGTGATGGAGCTCGCATTGGTCAAAACTGTGTTTTCTTTGATGATACGATCGTTGGGAAACGTTTCATTGTATTTGGAAATTCTACATTTGGTGGTGATGGTTTTGGATTTGTTTTTGCAGAAGGTAAACATAACAAAATCCCACAAGTGGGACGGGTGGTCATCGGTGATGATGTGGAAGTGGGAAGCAATTGTACGATTGACCGAGGTGCGCTTACTGACACAACCATAGGAAATGGGTGTAAATTTGATAACATGGTACATATTGCTCACAACTGTAAGGTGGGAGACCATGTCATCATTGCTGGCCAATCTGGTCTTGCTGGCAGTGTAACTCTTGGAAACAATGTCATTATTGGTGGTGCTTGTGCCATCAGTGACCACTTAACACTCGTAGATGGAACGATCATCGCAGGTGGATCGAGCCTTAGAACTTCCCCAAAAACAAAAGATGTTTATGTAGGTTGGGACTTAGGACTTACCTTCCCTGAATTCCAAAAGTACAGAGTGAATATCAAAAACATAGTCAACTTAAACAAATGGCTCAAACGCATTGAAAACATTGAAAAAAAAGTGGGAATCGAAACAAAAGAATCGTAAAACCTAGATTTAGTTTTAACAAATAATTCACAGCTTACGTTGTAGGCTGTGAATCCAAATACAATCGGACTCTCGATTTTACCTCTTCTAGAATGGAAAGATCGGGGAAAGATACAGAATTGCCGTCGGGATCGGCCCACTGAAACCCTACTCCTTCTTTTTTCAAAAGGCTCAAATAAAAAATGGGAGCTGGATTACGTCTGTTTCCCTCCAGTCCACCTAATCTCAATGTGATGGAACCCATATCAGAAACTACCCATTCAAAGATTTCACCTTCTATGATTGATTTCCATCGAATGGGGAATGAAAGATCGGAACTAGGATCAAAATTTGTTAGGTTATCAGACTTTGGAAAGTTTTTAGATAACCAGTTATAGGCGATGATCGAAAATTCTTTTAGAGTTGGTAAATCGTTTATATCAATGGTATTCATTCCACTCTCATATGATTCTGGGTTAGACAATACATTTAATTTTGAATCCTGACTGTCGTCGTGTCATTCTATATTTGCTAAATCCAAAATGATTTGGGTTAATGTTTTTCTCTTAATTGCACTTTAGCTTGGTTCCAAAACTCATCAAGTTCCTCTAAGGAATAATCCTTCAAAGTTTTTCCCGTTTTTGCCACGTACCCTTCCATCAAACGAAACCGGGTTTCAAATTTTTCATTGGCACGACGGAGGCAAGATTCGGGATCGATTGAAAGTTTACGCGATAAATTCACAAGTAAGAAAAAAAGATCACCTAACTCATCTTCAATCCTTTCGTCATATGGTATTTTTTTTGAAGTAAGAGAACCTTGGTTTTGGAGTTCAATGTCTAGCTCCTTGATTTCTTCCTGGAACTTTTGGAAAACTCCTGCTACATTAGGCCAATCGAACCCTTGTTTGGTGACCTTCGATTGGATTTTTTCAGAACGTTGGATTGCAGGAAGAGCTTTTGGAATGCCTGAAAGGATACTTGGATCAGAATTTTGGATTCCTTTTTTCTCTTTTTCCTTTTGTTTCAATTGATCCCATTGGGTAAGAACTTGTTCCCCAGTACCAATACCTTCTTTGTTGCCGTAAACATGTGGGTGGCGGAACACCAATTTTTGGAATACATCGTTTGCTACATCATCAAATGTAAATGCACCACGTTCTTCTGCAAGTTGGCTATGAAAGGTGATTTGGAAGAGTAAGTCTCCGAGTTCCTCTTTCAGATGGTTGTCATCTCCGCGTTCGATCGTATCAACCACTTCATAAGTTTCTTCTAATAGGTGGGGGATCACAGAAATATGTGTTTGTTCCTTGTCCCAGGGACATCCTTCGGGACTTCGTAAGTCGGAAGTGAGTTTCCGTAAGTTTTGGATGGGTGAATCAAAATTGGGTGGGTTCACTCGTTGTATTTTTCCCGATCCATGCGGGAAGCAAACGCAAATTTTATCTTGCGAAAGCCCCCCCCCTTTACGAGTCTATCCCTATGTTCCAATCTCGTGTTTCTGTTGCCATTCTGATGGTGATTGCTACTGTCCTAAGTCGTATTTTACCGCACCCTCCGAATTTTACGCCTGTTTTGGCCGTCTCTCTCTTTTCTGGTGCTTATTTGGCAGATAGAAGATTAGCGCTTGTGGTACCAATCGCAGCGATGTTTGTCTCAGATTTTTTCATTGGTTTCCATGACCTAATGCCAGTTGTGTATGGGTTTATGATTCTTTCCGTTCTTTTGGGAAAACAAATTGGAACGTCTGTTTCCAAATCCTTTGGCTACACGGTGGTTGGTTCGGTTGTTTTCTTTTTGGTCACAAACCTGGCTGTTTGGGCTACCAGTGGGATGTACAGTTTGGATCTAGCGGGGCTTGCAGAATGTTTTGTGTTGGCGATTCCTTTTTTCCAAAACTCAATCCTCGGTGATATAGTGTATTCTGGAATTTTATTTGGATCAATGGCATTCCTAAATCGCACAGTGTTCCAAACCGCAAAACAATCCGTTTAATTTTTCTACTATAACTCATTTAACATTCGGTGGACTCTGTCTTTTGGACCATCCGCCGAATTGCGAATATTCTCCACTCGTTTCAAACGACCCACAAGCCCCATTCGATTCGCAATTTGAATCCCTAGTCCAGGCCTTGCATTCATTTCTAACAAAAGTGGCCCCCTCGATTCATCGAGGACAATGTCGACTCCAAGGTAACCAAGTCCTGACATATCATAACAACGTGAAGACATTTCTAAAATTTCAAACCAGTTAGGTATCACTCTACCTTGTAATGTTTGTTTGGTGTCTGGATGGACATGGATGAGTTTGTCATTACAAACTGAATGTGTTAACGTGCCATTTTTTAAATCGACACCAACACCAAGCGCACCTTGGTGAAGGTTTGCTCTACCACCTGATTCCTTTGTGGGCAATCGTAACATTGCCATCACAGGGTATCCTAAATACACGATGACACGGATGTCCGGAATGCCTCTAAAGGAAATTTCTTGGAAGAATGGGTGGCATTCCAATCGTTCTTGTAAGATACAAGTGTCAGAGTTTCCATCTAGCGAATATAAACCTGATAATATACCAGATATATGATGGTTTAATTCTTTTTCACTGACAACCTTTCCATCCGATTTATGAAACAAAACCTTTCCATTCTCCAAAGTTTCACTATGGCTAATGACTAATATTCCATTCCCCATCCCACCATTGGCGGGTTTGACAACAAACCCAGGATGAGCTGTTACTAACTCCTTTGTTTTTTGGATCCCACCAAAGGTATCAATGACTCCATAATGTTTTGGCATAGGGACATGGAACTGCCTTGTGAGCTCAGCTGTTTTCCATTTATCATCGACGAGTGGATAATACTCTCTTGGGTTATTTGGTAAAATGAATTCTCCAATCCTACGATTGATGCCAAGGATTCCTTCTCTTTCAAATTGTTTGAATATAGAAATCACTATTTAAATATTTCCTTAAACCGAAAGAGCTCTGATACTCGATAACCTTTATACAATCCAAGTAATATTTGAATCGCAATCACAATGAGTAAAAGTTCTGGATGTGTGAAAAATAGGATTTGTAAAGAACCAAAGAAAAAGATCATATAACTGATGAGAGCAATCACAAGGGTTCCGAACAATGTGACCAATGTATGCATCACACCTTCTTCAATGATCATAATCGAAAATCGTTCTACAAATATTGTGGTAATGACAATGGGAAATAATGTCACACTCATTTGGTTAAAAATAGTTATCTCTTCATTCAAAATAGAAAACAAAATTAAGGTAAGAACTGTAATTGTGAGTAAAATCGAAAGCCTAGGTACAGCGAGTAAATAAAATTTGTCGAGAGCATACCTTTCGAAAAACCCAAGCCCAATCATCAAAAGGAAAAATCCAATTCCAAACCAAAGGTTGGTTTCATAAAAAAACATAGCGAGTAAGATCGGTGTAAAAATTCCAAAAGTTGGAATCCCAATCATGTTCCGAGCAACAGACAAAACCAGGGCTCCAATCGGAATCAAAATCACGAGACGAAACAAATTTTGTAAGGGAGTAGGCAAACTATATAGAGAATAATAACGCAAAAAACTATTACTAGATGCAATTTCCTCGCTATATTCTTTAAAATTATACCTGTTTACATTTGATTTTGTAATGTATGCCGTATAACGAAAGGTAGCTGGATCTTCTCCTAAACTTCTTTTTTCCTCTACGGACTTCCAAATCGGCAGGTATCCCGAAACAGAACTTGCAAAAACATTTTTATAAGTCGAAACAAAATACCACTTCCCATTGAATCTAATTTCGTTCCAAAACGTGATTTTGCTTTTGTTGTCTTTTTCTGTCTGTTTGTTTAAATCAAAACCAGCGACAGTCCGTGTTTGGATCCCTCGCATGCGACAAAGTAATGAAAAAAGGAGTGCTTGAGTATAAGCATTCCCACTATTCACCCGAATGGTATCAGATAAAGTGATATCCTTATGTGTATTAATGATCTCTTCTGAAATGAAATAATAAATTTGTTTCGCAGAGGAAACATTGTCCTTATCATAAGGGTGGATTTGTTCGTATAATTTTTTAGCAAGCGTCAACTCTTCTTGAGAAAATTGTTTAAGTGATAAATAATATGGTTCTTTTGTTACTTTTTTTTTCGAAGGTGTGGGAATTTCTGGTTCTGGATTTATGTTCTCATAAGGTAACATTTTGATTTTTGCATAGTAACCAATGGGAGAATTCCAGTCTTCTCCTTCCCAAATTCCTAAATGGCCATATTGTTTTTTGAGTACTCGAAATTCTAGGTCCTCTGTTTTAGTATTTGATTTTAAAACTTTTGATTGGATGAATTGTTTCGGAATTGGAAAACTCACCTCTGATATCGCTACATTTTCTTTGGGAGAAATCACAACCTGGACATTTACTGTATCATCCACAGATACTGGTAAAATTGATAATTCAGCGACATTCAGTTTATACAGAATCGAAAGTATTGGCAATATGATTAGGATAACAACGGTAATATATGTTTTTCGATCCAAATTAATCTCCCAGTTGGTGTGACAAAGACACATCGACTAAAAATTTTCCGCGTAAAAAATTCCTTCCGATCAAAATGGGATAATTGAGATTGGTTCGATCATTTAAGTTGATCATAGTTTCTTCTTTATATTTTCCAATCTTAATGACTTCGCTAATCATTATTCTTTTTTCAGACACACCAGAAGTACTTGTGACTTTTGCTTCTTTTACAAATTTGCTTTTCAAACGGACAGGTTTCTCATTCACAAATGTATCAAACAAAATAAATGTTTCTCCGTTTTCGGTGACTCTTTCAATATTCACTGCATTGATTGAACACGACAATGCACCTGTATCAATCCTTGCTCTCAGTTTTAATTTCCAATTAGGGAATTCCACCCACTCTACTCGTCCAACAATTGGTTTTAAATATTGGGGTGGGATGGTGATCGGTTTTATGTGTTGGTCTGGTTTTTTTTCGACCACCTGGCCTGTTCCAAAACAATTGAAAAACAAAATCACCAAAACAATTGGAAAATATTTAAAATATAATTTGAATGAGAATTTATGAATTTTATAATATAACATTTTGCATCGAATCATATAGCTTTTCTTAATTTATTTTTGTTTTTCACTTCATTTTGGTATGCGTTAAATAAATCAATATATCGTAAATATCCTAGACACCTATTATCTTCAACAATAGCAAGTTTGTCGACATCATATTCTAATAAAATGCGCAGAGCTTTCCCCAATGTATCCGATTGACACACAGGTGGCACATCTTGTACAATTTCTCCGCAAGTGATTAAATTTTTTAGCTCTTGTTCATATTCTGGAAGGATTCTATTTTTCCTTAGAGATACAATTCCTTTGTACTCGTCATTAGATCCAATCAAAATGAAATCACTTGCTTGGATACCTGGCGCATTAGTTTGTAATTGTGTAAGTGATAAATGTTCTGAGACCATTGCATATTTTCGGAACTCTGTAAAATGATCCAATATCCGAATCCGATCCATAATATCTTGGTTCATATCCCAATGGTGAGAAGGTGATAAAAATCTGTTTTTGATTTGGTTTCTGTAGATCGAAATCTTATGAGATAAAACCACTGCGATCATAGCAACAATCATTAGCGCAGGTAGTAATGCATAACTTCCGATCATGTCACATACCATGATCATCCCAGCGATCGGAGCTCTTGCCACACCTGCAAAGAATGAACCCATACCCACGAGCAAAAATGGAAACACGATGATATTGAGTTCAGGGAACAAAACATTTGCCATCGTTCCCACAAAAGCACCTAACATCCCTCCGATGGCAAACGAAGGACCAAGGAGTCCTCCAGAACTGCCTGATCCAACAGTGAGTGATGTGGAAAACACTTTAAAGATTGCTACAGCAAGTAAAAAGAAAGGTCCGGAAAAACCAAAACTAGTCGAAGTTAAGACTTCGCCATTAATCATCCTCTGGATGAGTCCAAAACCAGAACCTAAAACTTCGGGAAAAAGTAATGCGATACATCCAACTATCAAACCACCAAACGCTGGTTTTAAAAAGTTTGGCAAAGGGAGTTTAGAAAAGATATCTTGAACGAAGTGATATACTTTTACAAAAAAATAACCGACCACATAACACAGAAGTCCAAGTAATATATAAAGTGGAATATGACGATAATCGTTTAAACTATATTCCTGTACGGAAAAAATAGAACCACTACCTGCAATACTTGTATAAGTGAGATAAGCAGTTACGGAAGATAAAATACAAGGGACAAGCGAATCACTTTCGATGTCTTCTTGGTACACCATCTCCACTGCTGTGATAGCACCACCGAGTGGTGCTCGGAATATCGCACCGAGTCCACCAGCAGTTCCTGCAAGCATCAGTGTACGTCTTGCCCTCGCTCCTGCCCCTAAAAAATTAGCAAGACTGGATCCGAATCCTGCACCTATTTGTGCAGTAGGTCCTTCCTTCCCTCCTGAACCTCCAGAACCTAATGTCAGTATGGTGGCAATTGCTTTGTAAAAAGGAACCTTGGTATGAATTTTTCCTTCATTAAAATGGAAGGCATGAATGAGCGAATCTGTCCCTCCTCCTTGAGCTTCTGGGCAGAAAAAACTAGTGATGATTCCAACTAGTAAACCACCAATGGCTGGTAAAAATAAAATCCAAAGAGGCGATAATACTCCCACACTTCCCACAGAATGGAAATGTAAATCACCGGCAGGTGTACCTGGATCATATCCGATGAGATTGCCAAATGTGAACGATTCCGTCCAAGTGAGGGCCCAATTAAAGCCATAGGCCCCAAAACCAGAAAGTAAGCCAATGAAAAGGGAATAGACATAAATCGACCTAGGTCCCTGGATCGAAAACACAGCATTTAGACCGAATGGAAGCCGCATTTGTCAAGATTTGAATTTCCATCAAATTTCCCAAGGAAATTCTGAATCCTCTTGACCCAATAGGGATTTCCTGCAACGATTGAATGGTATGCTTCGATTGGTATCCGTATTTATGGTCTTTTCTTCTATTTTTTGGGGCTGTGGTCTCAAAAATGAAAACAAAGCAGAAGTCTCTATTTTTCCCGATGGAGAACCCTCTCTCTATTTCTTAGGAGAAGTCGATAGCGATATCACAACAAGTTGTGGCCAAGCAACACCTGCGACAACAACAACCGGAACAACAGGTGGGACAACTGGAACTACTGGTGGAACATCAGGTTCTACAACAAATAACACTCGTTTCACAGTGATCTCTCAGCTTATTTTCAAAACCAAAGAAACTCTGAATTTACGTTTCACATATGACAGCACTCAAATCCAAGGTAAAATTGATCCACAACAAGGGTTTGTCCTAGCTGGTGGTCTATTTGGAAAAACGGTCCAAGGTACACAAGGAACTGTTGAATGGTTCAACCAAGGGATCAATATTGACACAGCATTACAAAGTGCCCAACAAATATCCTTCTTCAATTTAGAGATTACTCTCAATGGAACTTATAGCACTACAGCAACATCTACTACGAATATCTTGAATTCTTGTAATACGTTAGATGGAGTGAACTGTACTTCAGGAACTTCAACTACTCAGTGTTTTACGAGCGATAACAGAACTTGTTTAGTTCAAAATACAACAAGCGATGCGAAATCGGTGATCATTCGCGGAACTTTGAAGTGTAATGCTCCAAACATTGTCCCTCAATAATTAGTTTATTTGAACTATAGATTTGCTTCGTTTTGTTGTAAGTCTAATCTGTGTTCCCTTTCTCTTATGGGCAGAAGGGGAACAAAAATTAATCCATTTGGGAACCCAAACAAATGGAGTGATTGCAGAGAATACACCTCCTCAATCCATATACTACTTCGGTTTTACCAAAGAAAGCCACTACTACCAAATCGAATTAGACGAAGACCCCAATAGATATTTCCATTTTGAAAATGGAATGTTTTCAGAACTTGATTGTGATCTCTACCAAGAGGGGAAATTAAAAAAACAAATTAAAACTGGACTACTGAGGAGCAAACACCCTGAAGTTTCGTATACGGGCGGATTTTTATTCCCTGCAAAAGATAAAGGAATCTATCGTTTCCGAATCAAATCTGATGATACACATCGAATCAATTTTCGTATTCGAAAAGAATCTGAATTATTCCAATACTCAAAATCTATATCCATATGGCAAGGTCTCTACTTAGGTTTATGTATCCTATTGTGTTTGTTTACAGCTGCCCAATATGTTTTGCTCAGGGAAAAAATTTCTCTACTATTAACATTTGCTACTTCAACAGTTCTATTTACAAACGTTCTTCGATCTGGTCTTTTTTATGAATACGGATACAGTGATTTAAATTGGTTTTACCGTTACGTTCCAGGCCTTCTATCTCTTAGTCCAATTGGTTTTGTTTTATTCATTCGAGAATTTTTACAAATCAAAAAAGAGCACCCTAACTTTGATCGATATATAAAGATATACCTTTATATACTGTTTCTTTCTATAGTTTTAGTATTCTTCGATTTACAATTATATTTCAGATTTATTTATACAAATAGTTTGATGTTATCAACATCTACGTTTGGTTATTCTATTTATGCACTCATCAAAAAGAAGGAACATGCAAATGTTTTATTTTTTGCTTTTTTGGTTAGACAATTTAGTACAACATTACTCATTTTCACAAACACGGGATACTTACCTTCATTTCCATTTTTAAGTTCTGCCAATGAAATTGGTACAGCAATCCAAATGACAATTTTTACAATTGTAATTTCAAAATTCCAAATCCAGGAGCGAATTTTCAATGAACAAACAGTAACAAAAGTAAATGAAGAATTGGAATTTATGGTTTCAGAAAGAACGAAAGAATTACAACTTCAAAAAGAAAAATTAGAAAATGCGATTTTACAATTAAGCCAAACAGAAAATCAATTGGCTCTTTCCGAAAAAATGACCGAGTTAGGGAAACTTGTTGCTGGTGTTGCACATGAAATTAACAACCCACTCAGTGCTATCAAAGCATCGATTGAGACTTTGATGGAATCCAAACAAAATGAAACTACAGAGTTAGGTTCTAAAGAAAATATTTATGATACACTGGAAAATTCTGAAATTCTTACGTTAAAACGATTATTCCAATACCAATCTGATTTTGGACTTGTAGCAAGTTATACTGAACGAAAAGAAAAAAAAGCCAATCTAAAAAAAATCCTCAAAGATAATGGTTTAAATTACGATGAAGCAATACTAGAAAAATTCTTAGATGTAGGGATCACAAGATTAGAAGATAATGAAATTTCTTTATTGCAAAAAGGGAAAGAAAAACTTACCGACTTAATTTTGGATGAAAAAAACTTTCGACTTCATCTTTCCATCATACAAATTGCGGTAGATCGTTCTTCAAAGATTATACTTGCACTCAAAAACTTTTCGAGAGCCACTCATTCAGAACATAGAAAAATATTCACATTACTAGAAAATATTGAAACGGTCATTACGATATACCAATATAAAATGCGTAGCAAAGTTTCATTAAAGAAAACTTTTATAACCGATGCCACATTACTTGGATGGCCAGAAGACCTAATGCGCGTTTGGACAAACCTAATTTTAAACGCATTAGAAGCTATGAAGACTAAAGGAAATCTTACGATCACCACAGAAAAAAATGGAAGATATGTCGAAGTGAAAGTGATAGACAATGGGCCAGGTATTCCCATCGAAATCCAAAAAAAGATTTTCGAACCATTTTTTACGACGAAACAACAAGGAGAAGGAACAGGAATGGGTCTTGGGATTACAAAATCCATCATTGAAAAACACAATGGATCCATTTCAGTCGAATCGGAATCGGGTCGAACTTGTTTCTCTATATTACTCCCAGCAATCGAACTCATAGATCCGAATGCTACGGAATAAAACCAATCAATCATTAAGTAAGACGGTTTAATTGTTCGATAAAAAGTTCTCTTTCATCTGTTTTGGGGAATTGATTTAAAAAGAGTAATAAATCGTTTTTTTCTGATTCCAATTCTTTGTGAAGAATGATTGGTATTTTTTTGGATTCCATAAGATTCAGAATTGTATCTTCATCTTTGGCATCACGAATTTCCTTTTGGAATAATTGATTCAGCTTACGTTTTTCCAAAAGATTGAGTTTTGAGCGTAATAACAAAACTGGATAGGTATAAAGTCCGTTTTTAAAATCCTTTAAAAATTCTTTTCCACTTGTTTTAGAATCTTCAAAATAATCTAAACAATCGTCTTTTTTTTGGAATAATTTTCCTAACCTAACTCCAAATTGGCGAAACTGTTTTCTCTCCGCTTTTGATTTGTTCGCTAAGATGGCTGCTGATTCTGTACAAACGCCAAACAATGAGGCTGTTTTTCCATAGATGATTTGGTCATATATTTTGAGTGTGATATTTGGATTTTTTTCCCATTCCATCTGTAATAGTTCGCTTACAGAAAGATCTCTTAACACTTGGGAAAAAATTTCCATGAGTTCTGGATTTCCGAGGGAGTTGAGCCTACTGATACCACATGCCAACAAATAATCACCTGCAAGGATGGCAGTTTTGTTTCCGAAACTTGCACCAATCGTTGGTTTTCCGCGTCTGATGGGAGCATTGTCCACTACATCATCATGGAGTAAACTAGCAGCATGTATAAGTTCTGCAACACTCCCTACGTCTAACCAACTAACGCCCTTTACATTCAAAAATTGACAAAAAAGATAATGTGCAAAAGGACGAATCCTTTTGCCTCCAGATGTGATGACTTGTTTTTTGATTTTTTTGAGGATAGGAATGTCCTCGTGAATAATACTATCTAGGTTTTTATCAAATTTAGATAGGATAGTTTGGATCTTAAATTTTGAATTCATCCTTTATTCCACATGTGTGGATCGGCTTTCGAGAATCTGAAGATGATCCTTTATCATATTTTCCATTTCTTTGGACTGGTTGTCTCGATAGATATGGAGTAAATTACGACACATTCGTTTGATCATAGAAAGTGTGGATGCTTTTGTGAAATACTTTGGAGAATTGGAATAACCATTCGCCTCTAAAAATTTTTCACAGGTGAATTTGTCTAATAGAACTCCACCGTGGAATGGATCGATGTAAGTAAAATACCCTTCGGATTCATATTGTAAAAGGAAATGTAAAGGAAGATTGGTTCCATACAATGGAAGTCCAAGCCTTTGTGCCACAAGAAGGTAAATCACTGATAACGAAATAGGAATGCCGAGCCGACTTTTGATTACTTGGAATAAATACGAATTACCAGGATCATTATAATTTTGGATATTTCCAACAAAACCTTCTTCTTGGAACATCACTTGGCAAAGGATTTGAACTTTGAGTTCGTCTGTCAGATACCCAGAATGATCATCGTATAACTCAGAAATACGAAGTGCGATTCTATCCAACTCATGTTTGATTTCTGAATAATTTTGATCGGGAAAACCAATGCTAGAAAGTTGCACAACCATCTCTTCCAAATCTTTATAATGATTTGTATTCCCACGTAACGTGAGTTTGAAGAATGAATGCCTTAACCGATGGCGTAAAATTTCTGATTTTAGATTCCTTGCTTGGACTCGTAAATAAGGATCTTTCACTTCATCCAAGGCAGATTCCAATTGGATCTGCCATGGAATACGAGAAGCAATGAGTTTTAATAGAAAACGTTTTTTTTCTGCAGGAGCAACTTCCCAATCATACAATAAACGAGTGATATCATCCGGGTAAAAATCAGGAAAGGAGTTTTGTCCCATGCAATTACTATCGTAATTAAATTGAAAAAGTCAATCGAAACAAAAACTTTATGCTAATTCTGCAAGTGCTTGCGCTTCTTGTTCTTTATTTGGTGGAGTTCCATGCCATTTAGGATTGTTTTCCATATAAGAAACTCCTTTGCCTAAAATAGTTCTAAATACGATGAGTGTTGGTCCACCTGTATGTTGTTTAGCTTTAGCAAAGGCAGAAAAAATTTCTTCCATATTATGTCCGTCTGCATTGATAACATTCCAGCCGAACATTTCGAACTTTTTATCCAATGGCTCTAACTTCATTACTTCTTCCGTATTACCATCGATTTGAATGTAGTTACGATCCATAAATGCAATGAGATTGTCTGTTTTAAAATGCACTGCAGACTGTGCTGCTTCCCAAGTCATTCCTTCTCCGCATTCACCGTCTGATATGCATGTATAAATTTTATATGTCTCTTTTTTTAATTTTGCACCAAGTGCCAATCCAACAGATACAGATAATCCTTGACCGAGAGATCCAGAACTTGACTCAATCCCTTTCATATAACGAGTAGAAGGGTGGCCTTGTAAGTAAGAATTGATATTTCTGAACGTAAGAAGATCTTCTACGGGGAAGTAACCGGAAAGAGCCATAGCAGCATATCGAACCGCACAGACGTGACCATTGGAAAGGATCAAACGATCTCTTTCTGGCAACTCTGGGTTTTTCGGATCATGATTTAAAATGGAAGTATAAAGTGCTGCGTAGATATCAGCAAGTCCAAGTGGTCCGCCAGGGTGGCCAGAATTGGCAGCTGTAACCATTTTGATTACTTGGATTCGGATATCATTTGCAAATTTCTTCGCGACTTCAATTTTTTCCATGAACATTCCTTAAAGCGGTTTTGACTGAAATAAAAACAGACCAGAGATATAAACAATCGTGTACAATGGCAAAAAGATGTAATGCAATTTTACATGAAGATTACGATTTCTTTTCCAACCGGTATAACCCATGACGAGCATCATCACAAGGGCGATAGCCGCAAAAAAACGATGCGTATGGATGACAATTTCAGGTGCCGTTGGATAAATCTGAAACTCCGAAACCCCACCTAACAGATATTTTATGCAAAGTAAATAAACAGCTGCCGTTAAATTTGATAAAATTCCAATCAAATTTAAGAGACGGTGTTTTTTTAAATCAATCTTTCGAAAAAAATAACCTGTGTAAAATCCAAAAATCGATAGGGTCATTAGAGAATTTACAAAAAACAGTGCCATCTAGGGTCATTCTGGAAGAATCGACCACCACTCAAAGAATTTTTATTTGACCTTAACGGCTTTTCACAAAAATTGGATATGCATGCCGCCTTAGCTCAGTGGTAGAGCAGCTGTTTTGTAAACAGCCGGTCGGAGGTTCAAATCCCTCAGGCGGCTCCATGCAACTTCTTCGGGTAGGTACTCAAGTGGCCAACGAGGGCAGACTGTAAATCTGCTGGTTTTACCTTCGAAGGTTCGAATCCTTCCCTGCCCAAACTAAGTTTCGATTCAACGAAAGAAAACTCCCAACTAACAACAAACTGAAGGATTCGAATAGAGGAGATCGTCTGCGACCCCGCGAAGCTTTCATAAAAAGCTGAGGCGATGTTGGTTGCCGAAGGCAATCAAGGGGGGATGGAGCAGTTTCCGCATGGATGCGGAAAAGAGCGACGACGGGCCCGCGCGAATGTAGCGGGGATGGCGGAGCGAAGGGTGGGCGAAGTGTTGCGGTGGGCTTAACCTACTCTTTCAAAAAATCAATCTGATTCCGCTTGATTCTTTTTTATACTCTTTGCAAGTTTACTAATTCTTTTCCAATTTGCCTTTTCGATTGCGCTTGCCTTCATGGTTTGTCTGTCTTGTAAATATTCAAACTCTCTTTTCATTTTTAAAAAACTCTCTAATCGTTTCGGATCTAGTGTTCCTTCGCTAATCGCGATTTGTACCGCACAGTCTGGCTCGTTTTGATGACTACAATTGCGGTATCGACAGCTTAAACTCAATTTTTCAATATCATCAAAAACATGCTTCAATCCTTCATCCTCACCCCAAACTTGTAATTCGCGCATTCCAGGTGTATCGATGATCATTCCTCCATTGGAAAGTATGAATAATTCACGATACGTTGTTGTATGTCGTCCGCGACTTCCTAATTCACTAACATCATTCACCTTAAGTTGTTCTTTCCCTAGGAGAGAATTAATGATCGTAGATTTTCCAACTCCTGACGAACCGAGAAAAGCAATGGTTTTACCTTTTTGAATGTATTGTTTCAGAATATCGATTCCAACATTTTGAGTTGCGCTGACTGTATACACATCAACACCGATGGCAACCGACTCTACTTCAATTTTGCGTAATTCAGCTTCAGGACAAAGGTCTGCTTTATTTAACAAAATCACTGGCAAAGCTTTACTTTCCCAAGCGATTGATAAAAAGCGTTCGATGCGTCTTAAATTATAATTTAAATCTAATCCGGTAATGATAAATACAATATCTATGTTTGCAGCAATTACTTGTTCTTCGGTTATATGGCCTGCCACTTTCCTACTAAAGCCACTCTTTCTAGGTAATACAGCTTGTATGATTGCTTTCCTTTCATTTGTAATTACGGAAGTGACTACCCAATCACCGACGGCTGGAAATTGACTTTTGGATTTAGCATGAAACCGAAATGTTCCTGAAACCTCGCAGCTAAATTCTCCAAGTTCACCGCAAGCTATATATTTTTCTCTGTTCTCTCGGATGATACGCATCGCAAGGAAACCTTCGTTTTTGTATTTCTCAAAATTCAGTTCAAAAAAGGAACTCCAACCTAAATCAGACAATTGCATGATCATACTCCATCTCTAGGTATGTATAGAAATTCACATGTCGTAAAGGCGAATTCCCGTTGAACCAAGCACATCAGTTTGAGTTATTTTAGCTGCGAGTCTGACACTAACTTACTTGATACTTTAGGAAAAAGACAACCATTTATATCACCCAATTCGAAAGTTTCGTCCGATAAAAAAAATAGGCACCGTCTTTTTTCCTTTGTAACTGCACACCAAACTGACCACGTTTAGAACGCACAAGAGAAACAAACACCATAGGCTCACTTCCCTCCCAACTAACTAAAGGAAAGATTTGTTTTCCAAGGGGATCATAAAAAGACCATTGGGTTTCAGATGTTTCTTCCATTTCCTCTGTAAAGAAAGATTCCATTATCACTTCCCCTTCCAATACGGTAACACAGATGTTTTGTGAACCGATTGGATTCCTACCATAAACTTGAATGGGGTTTTGTTTGCAAAAACGGAGTTGGCTTCTCAAATTTGATGGGATTTCTAAACATAGAGTTACTTCAGGTGTGACTAGAAAATTTGCAAACAAGGGATAGGTGGAAATATTCAAAACACCAAATAAAATTAGTAACCATCGAACACTGCGCAATAAATCCATTAATTTTCCTTAGGGAACAAAACTTGTAAAAACTCATTCCCCTCCCTTTCTGATAGGATGCGAATGCTCGGTAAAATAGGTCTCAGATTTTGGGAACCAGTTGGGGAACAATGGTGATACAAAATGGTTTCGATTTCATCAAATGGAGAAGAACCAAATTTAAACGTGGAACACATTTCTTTCTGTTTCCCTTGCAAAATTAATGATTTACTGGCTTCCAAATCTGCCCTTGGTTTTGCCAAAAAACTCCCACTCATTCGAAAATACCGAGCAGATAACTCGTGTTCATTGGATTGTCTGTAATGGACTCCCATCAAATACAAAATATCAGATTTTTCCTGTTCGGTTCTTTCTTTCTCAGAATCTGCCAATACTTTTTTTAAAAACTCTTTTCCTTGTTCAGTTCCTAATTTGAATTCTGAGATTCCCACAAACAATGGTGAAAGAAACATATTAGGAGATTCTTCGTAAAGAGAAAGAATCACTTTATATTGTTTACGTTTTAAAAGAAGGATGGATGCAAATTCATACAACTTGGGAAGATTTAAATGTTTCAAGTGGTCCGAAAGATCTTTTATGTTTTCCATATTGGCCTTACTCGCCAACACATACGTGGAAGATAAATCGGATACAGAGATTGGTTTATATATTTCAGAGAGTTGGTTCCAAATCCAAGTTCTGTCTTTTGAGGGAATATGAGAGGGGTATCGACTTCCTAAAAACAAGGCATCTAATAATTTAGAATGTTTTTTATATAAAAAAAATAATCGAGACACAACTGCCTTTTGTAATTTACCCGTTGGTTTTTGGCTCAATGCCTTTTCGTACAGCGGAATGGCAAACAAAGTATTTGTTTGTTCCATCTCATAGGCTTCTTCGTAAAATCCACTCGCTTTGATTGGTTGTAAACTTCCAATCAGTACCAGCATACCAACAAACTTCAAAAAGTTGGTAAAGTAAGGAAAATTACTTCTTGTGGAATTCAATTAATACAAACCTTTCATTAAATCTTTAGGATCCGAGGTTGTCGATTTGTGATCTTCATTACAAGGTCCTTCAGGTGGATAATCAGATAAATACAATTCTTGTGTACTCGGACAAGTTGGGGAAGCTTGTTTACCAGTTAAGGTACAAATTTTGTAAGGTTTGGCATACACCGGTAAACTAAATTGGGTTTTGGGAAGGATACTCTTTTTATCAATTGTTGCAAGGATTTCACCCCAAAGTGGAGCTGCGACTGCACCACCTAATCCACTTGGACCCATACCAAATTTTGGATTATCATATCCTACCCAAACGGCAAGGGAAAGGTCAGGTCTTGCACCCACAAACCATGCATCTTTGTAATCATTGGTTGTACCTGTTTTACCAATTAAGTCACCCATATAACCACCGTTTCGTACACCACTCGCCCGTCCACTATCGCGAAGTAAAGACACCATCACCTCGGCCGTGTCTGGCCGAATCACTTGGCGTTCTTCTGGTAATTTTAATTTAAATTCATCACTGGCACCAACTTCATATAGAATCGTACCCTTTGCATTTTTGATCCTCTGGATGAGATAAGGACGTTTGATCGTACCTTGGTTCACAAAACTTGTAAAAGCCGAAGCCATCTCGAGCGGAGAGATTTCAAGTGTCCCCAATGCTAAAGATAAATCACCTCGGTATCGATTTTTTTTCTCTGCATCATTTGGAAAAAAAAACTTAGTGAAATACTTTTCAATACCAACACTTCCAAGTCGTTCCGCAACCTGTACTGCAGCCGTATTTTTTGATTTCACAAGGGCCGTGCGAAGGGAAATCTCGCCATCAAAACTTCCTCCTAAATTTTCAGGAGCCCATTCCTTTCCACCACCACCTCGGTAATACAACGGAGCATCTAGGATTTTCATGCCAGCGTGAATGGATCCATTATCAATTGCAGATGCATATAACACTGCTTTAATGGAACTTCCCGTTTGCCTACGCATCTGAGTCGCACGATTAAACTGGTTTGATGAATTAAATTCATCTCCACCATGTAAGAACAAAACCTGACCTGTGTTTGGTTGGATGCCAACAATGGCCGCTTGGACAATACTTTGGTCTTTATCACCTTCCAACTGGTCCGGGTTCCATACCATTTCATTTAATAGGGAAACTTCTTCCATTCGTTGGCGGAAAGCAAGGTCCAAAGCAGATTCCTGTTTCATGCGGACTCGTTTTTTTTGGATTTTTCCAGAACGTTTATTTTTGGATAAATATTCTCGAACAATCGGCCCAATCACTTCTTGAGCATTTCGATCCAAAGTGGTTTCCACTGTATAACCACCACTTTCATAGATGTTTTTTTCACCTTCCAAGGAGGAAAGAACTGCACGAACGTGTTCCGTCACATAAGGTGCGATGTCATGACGAGAGCCAAATACAGTTTCATTCGGTGAACGCGTCGATAAATTATGATACAAACTGATAAACTTATCACGATCTAAATTTGGATAAATTCCACGATTGCGAAACATATTCAATATCGCGCGAACACGAGTATAAGAATCTTCAGGGTTTTTTAACGGTGAATACTTGTTAGGAGCGGAAGGTAAAGAAGCGAGTAACACCATCTCTTCTTTGGATAACTCCATTGGATTTTTCTGAAAATAAAACTTTATCCCTTCTCCAAATCCAAAGGCTCCATGCCCCAAATACACATGATTCATGTAGGTCTCAAGGATTTGTTCTTTTGTAAGAACTGATTCGAGAGCAAAAGCAAGTTGTGCTTCTCTCCATTTTCGATTCAAACTTTTACGTCGGTCATCTAAAATGATTCTTGCTAATTGTTGTGTGATTGTGGAGGCACCTTGTTTATAACTTAGATTCACAACGTTTTTAAAAAACGCACGGAAAATAGCAGAATAATCGATCCCACCATGAAAGAAAAACTTTTGATCTTCAATGTTAAGTAAAATTGAAATCATATCTTCAGGATAGTCTTGCAAACGTAAGGTGGAGGTTCGCTTCTGAAAAATCTCACTAACCACTTGTCCATTTCGATCGAGAATCTTTGTAGGAATATTTTTTGCTAGAGATTCCAAATAAACTGGAACTTCTTTTTTTGTACTCAGCACACCGGCAACAAAATAGGAAAAACTAACAATGAATAAAAAAAGCACAATAGATGTGATGGTGAATGCCACTCTGAGATAAGAATAACGGGAGGAATTCTTTTTGGGGATTGGATTTCGTTTTGGAAATCTAAATGGATTTCGATTGGTATTCGAGAATTCTTTTTTTGGCTCTTTTTCCCAAACAACCTTTTTTTCAAAAAACGGTTTTACCTTTGTTTGGAAAGTTTTCTTTGGTTGAGAATCATGGATCGATTCAGAAATACTCGGAACTGGAATTTTAAAATTTTGGTAAGTTTGTTTGGATTCTTCGTTAGCGCTCGGTAAAACTTGGACAATCTCAAATCGATAGTCGATAAATTGTAAAACTACCTTTTCTGAACAGTGAGCACATGTTAGCTGAAACTTTCCCTCTTTTGGGGTTGGCTCTGGCAAACGGGATGCTTTTTGGCAATGTGGACAAAGGTATTTGAGAGATGGTACCGACATAGGTTCTCCCTATTCTTATCGGTCGTTTGTTAAAATTACAAAATCAGCGATTTTCACAAAATCGCCTTCCTCTTCCCTTCCTTTTTGGAAACCGGAGAGAACAAGGACCGAATGGCCCATTTCCCGTAGACGAGTCACCACTCCTCCGTTCCGATCGGAATGAAACCTTCCATTTAAATGGACTACTTTTTTGCCTGTTTTGAAGATTTCAGCAGAGATTGCCTCTGCCATCCCTTGGTCCCAAGTTGCCTGTCCAAGGATCATAAACTCGGTATTAATTTTATGATGAGCATTTTGTTCTGACCCCGAAAAAAGTTCAACTAATCTTTGTTTGTATTCTTTCGTCAGGTATTTTTCAATCGTGTATGGTTGTGGTAAAAATGATATCGCTTCCTTTGAAAGTTCTTTGTAAGCAGAAATGCCTTTTTTAGAAATTTGGCTTACATACCTTCTTGGCGGGTTAGCTGCGACAACATTACCTTGTTTTTCTTTTAGTAGATTGACCAAGGGCAAATAATCTGTTTTGAAATTTTTCCAATGTACGATAGAAGTTAAAAATTGAGATTCAGATATTGTTCCCTTTAGATACTCATCGACAACAAGTTGTTGGTCTTTTTCTAACATTTCCAAAGATAAACTAATTGTCTGGCGAGATAGGATTTCTCTTACAAAACCTTCATAAAACCGATGTAAATCGGCGTTGTCATGTTCTTCGCCTAAAACGATAACATCATATTGATGAGCCACTTTCAATATTTCTTCCAAATCTACGATCTCTAAAGTTTTCGTACGTACGATTTGTACCTTGTTTGGACTAACTTGTCCAAACAATCCAAATACCGAAACAATAACAATCAGGAAAGGAAGTATTCGATTATAAAATACTTTCAATGGCTTGTTTGAGTTCGGCGCTCTCAGGTTTTGTTGAAGAAGGATATCGATTTACGATATTTCCATTTTTATCAATGAGAAACTTTTCGAAGTTCCATTTTACATCACCTTTGTCTTTCGCATTCTCAGTCAAAAATTGGTAAATTGGATCCTTGTCATTTCCAAGAACTTTGGTTTTTTTCATTAGATCAAAACTCACGCCAAAATTTAACTTACAAAATTCTGCAATTTGAGCTTCCGTACCTGGTTCTTGGCCACCAAAGTCATTTGAAGGAAAACCAATCACTTTTAATCCCTTGTCCTTGTATGCCAAATGTAGTTTTTCGAGTCCTTCATATTGAGGCGTATAACCACATTTAGATGCAACATTGACAACAAGCACTGGATGGCCTTTGTATTCTTTTAGAGAAATTTCCTTCCCTTGGATGGTGACGGTCTTTAAATCATGAAATGTCATTTTTTTTCCTCCAGCATTAAGATTAAAACTTACAAATAGAAAAATAGCAAACAAAACTTTTCTTTGCATTAGGACCCCCTCCGCAAACCTTAGACTATGCCATCACTGTTTTTTGCTGTTCTTTCAGAAGCAAAACCATGGATTCAAAAAACAAACGCAAAACCACTCCATCATTCTGGGAAATTTCGTATCTACCAGAATGAATCGATGTACATCGTCGTCACAGGCACTGGCAAAGTATCAATGGCACTTGCCGTATCAGAGTTTGCACATTTATTATCAAAAGAAGACAGAAACCATATGAAAGTTTGGAACATAGGCATCGTGGGCTCGAAGAATCCAAACAGTAAAATCGGAGATTTTTTTTGGATCCATAAAATCACCGACTATTGCTCTAAGAAAGACTATTACCCCGAGAGGATTTTAACTTCAAATATCAAGTTTGAAACAAGTCTTACAACTTTTGATCGGCCTGTCGCAAAAGTTAAAAATTCAAATCAATTTCTGGAATTGAGTGAGAAGGAGTTACATTCAATCTCACTTGTGGATATGGAAGCTTCTGGTTTTTTTGAAGCAACCTCCCTTTATTTTCCATTAGAAAATATTTCGATTGGGAAAGTGATTTCCGATCATTTAGATGGAAATTTTTGTAAACAAGAAACAGTGGAAACACTGATCCAAATCCACTTAGATACGTTATACGCAGAATGGATTCTACCACTCCCTTGGTCAAAAGAAGACAAATTTGAAACAATCATTTGGCCAGAGATTTACGGCAAAATAAATGATCTTCGCCTAACGGAAACAATGAGACATGATTTAAAAAAATCACTTCGATTTTACCATCTCCGATACCCAAATTCTCAAATCCCATTACCAAATTTAGACATGATCACTTCGCTCAAATCTAAAACTGATTTGAAATCATTTATCGATAGCTGGAAAGAAAAACTTCATGTTTAAATCGTTTTCACATATTTATATCGAAGAAGGAATTTGGGATCATTTTCGAACCAAAGAAATTTTATCACGTTTTCCAAACATAACAATGGTTCCAATTCGGCACTATAAAGATAGTTTCAATCGAAATGCACAAAATTTTAGAATCCAAAAACAATCTCCAAAATTAATTTTGGCTGAAAAAAAAGATCAATTTTTATACAAAGGGAGCGATTTTTCCCCAAATTTTTCACATCCTCATTTTTATTATAATACACTTGCTCTCAATTGTATTTATGATTGTGAATACTGTTATTTACAAGGTATGTTCCCTTCCGCCAATCTTGTGTTATTTGTGAATTGGGAAGATTTTTTTTCTGAAACAAAAAGATTTTTGGACACAAATGGATCTTTATACCTTGCGCTATCGTATGACACAGATTTGCTGGCCCTTGAATCATTTTTCCCAGCGACAGAAAGTTGGATTCAATTTGCAAAAAACGAACCAAATTTGACACTTGAAATTCGAACAAAATCTACCAATTTCCAATCGATCTCTCACCTAACACCCAATCCAAATGTTTATCTTGCTTGGACGGTTAGCCCACAATCTGTGATTGAATCCATCGAACATGGGACACCTTCATTACAAGCAAGGATCAAATCCATACAAAAGACTATTCAAGCAGGTTGGAAAGTAAGAATCTGTATCGATCCTATCCTAAGAGTTCCCAATTGGAAAAACCATTACCAGTCGTTAGCCGAAACATTAGGGAAAGAACTAAACCCAATGGGAATCAGTGAGTTGAGTGTTGGTGGATTTCGAATGAATATCGATTTTCTAAAACAAATCATCGACATAAGAAAGGACTCTTCGATTTTATTTCATGCTTTTGAAAAAAAAGATAAAATAGTTTCCTATTCAAAAGAAGAAACAGAAGAGATTTTAGAGGTGATGATCACCGCATTGCAAAAACATTTCCCACCATCGCAAATAAAAGTGAGTTATTCTTAAATTTTTCCTTTCCATTTCTCTCTCATCCTCATAGTCTGTGTAGCCTAACTATGAAGAAATCTTTCTATTTGCTTGTATTGTTAAGTCTTCTTTTTCCATTTTTATCATGTGGAGAAGTCAATCGAAACAAACCAATCGCAGAGAAAGGAAAAATCGACTTATCTTCATGGGACTTCCATCGTGATGGTAACATCAACTTAGATGGTGAATGGGAATTTTATTGGAAGGAAACTCTGAGTGGTATCCAAATCGAAACGGAATTGGGAAAAGAACCTAAATTCATTTACCAAGTTGTCCCTTCGAATTGGAAAGGAGTCGATTGGTTCGGAGAGTCCTTAGATGGATTTGGTTATGCGACATATAAACTCAAAGCTATTTTCCCCCAAAATACACCCATTTTAGCCTTTCATAATCTAGATTTATCTTCCGCATACAGGCTTTATATCAATGGCAAATTGGTTGTCGAACAGGGAAGTTTTGGAATCAATCCAAATTATTTTGAACCTTCATACAAATCAATCTTAGTTGATTTAGAGCCAGTTTCTGGTGAAACAGAAATTGTATATGAAATCTCTAATTTCCATTACTCCAAAGGTGGGTTTTGGGAAAGTATGGAAATTGGCGAAAGACGCAAGTTATATGACAAAGTTAATCGAAGTTATCAAATTACTTCTTTTTTAGCTGGGAGTATTTTCCTGTGGGCGCTTTACCACTTAGGATTGTTCCTAATGAGAAGGCAAGATAAAGCAAGTTTGTTCATTGCTTTATTTAGTTTACTGATTGTTATGCGCCTTTTAACGATCGGAGAGAGGAATATTTTGGATATCATTCCTTCTCTACCAATGGATGGTCTGATCCGATTAGAATTTGCAACTATCTACATCGCCACAATAGTATTTGCTTATTTCTATCGTCTGGTGTTCCCAAACACTGTGGGCCAAAAGACAATGTATGTTTTGTATGTTTTGATCACCCCATTTCTAATATCTTTGTTTTTACCAGTTTCAATATTCACAGCGCAAATCCATTATTTCCAAATCTTTTTAATATTGGTGTGTGTTAGGATTACTATCGCTATTATCATGGCATACCGTTCTGATACTGTAGGAGCTGGGCTATCTCTCATTGGATTTAGTTTTGTATTTGGAACCGTTGTTCATGATATTTTATACCAAAACAATATCATCAATACAATGAACATAACTCCATTTGGATTTTTAGGATTTATCCTATTCCAAGGTTATATCTTGTCTTATGGATTCACAAGAGCTTACTCATCCATAGAAAAACTTAAAGAGAGTTTAGAAATTTCAAATAAAGAACTCAATATTCTAAAAGATGGTTTAGAGGATATCGTAGTTGAGAGGACACAAGAATTAGAAATTTCAAAAGCAAACATAGAAAGACTCAACGAGTTTGCAAAAACTCTAAACACTTCACTCGAATTGGATAGTATCTTAAACAAAGCTTTCGACTACTTAAAAGAAGAAGTATTTTGTGATTCCATGATTTTGTTGTTAGTTGACTCAGAAAACGGAAAACTCCAATACCACAAATCAGTTGTTTCCTCCCAATCCAACTTACAATTAGAAAACAAATTCAGAGGTATGAACTTTCCTTTAGATACAAGTGCCGGATTATTTTACCATGTGTACAAACGAAATCGACCCTTTCGATTTGCAAAAGTTTGGGAATCGCGACTAAATGAATCCAACCAAAAATTCATCCAACTTATCGGCAAACACCCTGGAATGATCATTCCCTTAAGTTCCCAAGGAAAAGTCATTGCGATGTTGGCTATTTTTAGCGAACAAAAAGGAACTAGTTTTTCAAAAGCTCAATTACAATTGGTCGAAAATACAGCAGAAAATATAGCAACTGCTGTTACCAATTCAATATTAGTCGAAGAAATGAATCGTGAAAAATTCATTGCTGATAACGCCCGTTTGCAAATGGAAAACGCAAAAAATGAAGTAGTTAAACTCAACGAGTTCACCAAAAAAATTAATTCAGAATCAAGTTTATCCCAAATCATCGATGAAATGTTTGATTATATTGTTAAAAGTTTTGAAATAGAAGCAACTATCATCCAACTCATTGATCCTAAAAAAAGAGAACTTTATACTTACAAAACAACGATACCAACCTATGCGACTGAAGAACAATTAAACTTTGCAAAGTCATTTCGTGTTCCTTTAAATGAAAGAGGAGGAATTATATACAAAACGTATTTAAGAAAAAAAGCCCTATACGTTCCAAGGCCACCAAAGAATTACGAATCAGAGTTAGACGAACAAATTTTCACAAAACTGAAATTAACTTCTTTTATTGCCGTTCCGCTTGTTGTCCAAAATGAAGTCATTGGAATTGCATATTTCACTTCTTACCAAAAACCAATGGATGTCAACAGAGAAGTATTAAGACGAATTGCAGGTTTTTGTGATCAAATTGCTGGTGCAATCCAAAACTCATTATTATTGCAACTAACAGAAGAAGAAAGGAAAAAATCTGAAAAAGCAAAAGCTGAAATTCAGAAAATGAACGAATTTGCAAAAACCATCAACTCACAGAATAATTTAGAGAATATACTTGCCGAAATTTTTGGTTTCATACGAAAAAACTATAAAATTGAAAACTGTGTATTGTACTTTTTAGATAAAGAATTTAATGAATTTAGATATCTTAATCATTCAGGATTTGATTTATTAAATGATGAGAATGTTAATTTCTTCAAAACATTACGTTTTCCATTAAAGGAAGAAAGTGGCTTTGTTTATAAATGTTACCAAAGAAAAAAACATTTTTATTTGAAACATATTCCTAAAACAATGCCTTACGTTATAGACAAACAAATCACTGAAAAATCAGGGATGAAAGGTTTTTTAATTTCACCATTAGTAAATAACGATGAAGTGGTTGCGATGGCGATGTATGGAATTAACGACGAAACCATTCATTTTTCCAGTGAAGAAGTAAAATCAATTGTAGGTGTTTCCGAACACATTGCAAGTGCGATCAATAACCACTTTTTACTCAAAAAAATCGAAGAAGAAAAACAAAGGTCTGATTCACTCTTACTCAACATTTTACCCAAAAACGTTGCAGAAGAGTTACAAAAAAAAGGAAGGGTCAACCCAGTTGAATTTGAAAATGTAACCCTACTTATGACAAGTTTCCCTGGTTTTTCTCAAATCACAGGTTTACTCACTCCAGAAGAATTAATCGAAGGACTTGATTTATATTTTTCGAGATTTGATGAAATCATCAAAACTAAGGGAATGGAAAAGTTAAGGATGACAGGTGATATGTATCTAGCAGCAGGAGGATTACCTGTTGGAAATTTTACACATGCTGTTGATGCTTGCCTTGCTGCTTTACAAATCAAAAACGAAGTCAATCGTATGATGGAAGATTTCAAGGACATTCCATTCAAACCAAATGGCATTACAATTGCGATTCACTCAGGTCCAGTCGTTGCAGGAGTGATCGGAAAATCAAAATTCAATTATGATGTCTGGGGTAAAACGGTCACCCAAACGCAGGCAATCAGAAGGGGTGGTGTAGGAGTAGCAATTAATATCTCACAAGAAACGATGGATAAAGTAAAACGATTATTCCATATAGACAACCAACGAATGATCAATACATACGAAGGAGAACAATTCCCCATCTATGAGTTATTAGCTTTAAAATCCGACTTAGCTGATGATACAGGCATTCTACCTAATGATAAATTCGAAAGATTGTACACCCAACAAAAACGTGGTGCCAAGATTTTAATCAAATGATTTATACATTATATTTGATTGGTTTTTTATTTTTAGGAATCTTATATTGGATTTCAAAATTATATAAAACGAATGAAGAAAACGTAAATAAAATCACAATTCTAAAATCTGAAATTCAAATCTTAAATGAAGAATTAGAAAAAAAGGAAAAAGATCTACAAACAACAAAAAAGATTTCAGAAGAATTTTCTGATAAGTTGGTAGATTCTTATAGCCAACTTTCTGACTTAGATGGTCTCCTTAGAGAAATTAATTCAGCAAATGATTTAAAAGAAATACTTCGAATTTTAGGATTTTATATTCGTGAAAAATTTAAAGTACCTCATTATCTTTTATATGTTTACAAAACAGAATTAGATGAATTGGAATTTTTCCATAGTAATTTTCCAGAAGAACTTACTGATCAATTGAAATCAGAAATTATGAGTAGGAACATTCCTGTTTCTGATTCTTATGTTACAGTATATGCACATGCATACGTAAGAAAAAGAAAACGAAGTTTTTATATCCAAGATTTTGAATCATACAAAACTGAAGGTGTAGAGCTCGAGAATAAAAAATCAGCGAATCTTAAATCATTACTTATTGTTCCTTTATATCTCAGGAACAAATTTATTGGAACACTTGATCTTTTAGATTATTCTGGAATATTTGAACTAAACGAACAACAGTTAAACCAAATTAAAATCATTGCCGACTATATTGCAGGAACGATTGAAACTGGATACCTTTTGGATGAATTAAAAACTGTAAACAACACAATCCAACAAGAAAAAGAAAATATTGAGTCAAACCGATTGAAACTTGAAAACCTTCACAAGTTCAATCGCAAAATTAATTCATTTTCTGAAATAGAAGATATAACAAGGGAAGTGTTTATATACTTAAAGGTAAATCATAGAGTTGAACTTGGATTTATTTTACTAGTCGACCCAAAATCAAATTCTCTCGTTCCACTCATGGAAGGGGCTGAAGTTTTTAACAAAGGACTACTTGTTACAAATTTTTTAAGGACCTTCCGACCTAAATTAATCCCAACAATTGGTTCACTTTATCGATCCTACTCAAAACAAAAGCCTATTTACTTAAAAAAATCTTCACGATGGAAAGAACTCACTGAAATTGATACTTCAATCGTTGAAAGTTTCAAACTAGAAATTTTTGGCCATATTCCACTTGTTGTGCAAGGTCAAACCATTGGAATCGTTTGTGTCACTCGCCTAACAAAAGAAAATCCATGGTCACAAGCTGAATTTCAAGAAATTATTTCATTTTGTGAACAAGTAGCTGGCGCCATTCATAATGCAAATTTAAGAAGAGATTTAGAAAAAGAACGTGAAAAAACGCTACATTTCATTCGAAACATTTTACCTGGCGATTTAGCTGATGAGCTCATTGAAAAGGGTGAAGTGGTTCCAATGGAATATGAATCTGTAAGTATTTTATTTACTGATTTTAAAAATTTTACGATCGCTGCCGAGTCTTTATCTCCTGAAGATTTAATTGAACAATTAGATGGATGTTTTTCACAATTTGATGACATCGCTGTCAGACATAATTTCGAAAAACTAAAGACCATAGGTGATTCATATATGGCGGCAGGAGGAATTCCACAAGGGAATTTTACTCACCCAGTAGATGCATGTTTATTTGCGATGGAAATCAAATCATTTATGACTCAAATTCGCTCCTTTAAACAAATGTTAGGTCAAGAATTCTGGGAAATTCGTATTGGAATCCATACTGGACCAGTTGTAGCTGGTGTTGTGGGAAAATCAAAATTTGCTTATGATGTTTGGGGTGATGCTGTCAATACAGCAAGTCGAATGGAAAGTTCTAGTGATGCAGGAGAGATTAATTTGTCTGAAACTACTTATGATAAAGTGAAACGATTTTTTGAATGTGATTATAGAGGCAAAGTTAAAGCAAAAAACAAAGGTGAAATGGGAATGTATTTTTTAAAACGCCTTCGTCCAGAATTTTCCCGTGATCCGGAAGGAATGGTACCCAACCAAATCTTTTTGGATTTATATAAAAACTTACAAATTGGAGCCAAAATCATTTACCGCCAGACGGGATCATAAAGAGCAACCCATTTCATTAACCACCAGTTGCTGAACTGGAGCTTGCACTTGAACTAGACGATCCTCCACCTCTATTTCCTGAACTCGAACTGGATGAACTACTCCTACTTCTGGTTGTTGTGGTAGTGCTCGTGGAAGCAACAGGGCATTTTTCATAACAAATTACATACAAGGAAACACATGCAGTTGTAGTCGCAACCGGGTTATCCAACTGTGGTGCTAGTGCAATCGCACAAACGAATTGTTCCTTCATACAACGGTCCATACACTGTAATCGAGTTTCCGAATTTTTTGAATTGGTACATTGGCTAAAAATGAGACCAAGACTTAAGAAAACCATCGCAAAGAACCAACGTTTCATGCTGTAAGATTCGCATATTTTTAACCTATTTCCAATAGAGGAAATCCGCAAATGTGGAAATCACCTATGAAACATACTTGCTTCTACATTCAAGAAGTGTGAAATTGAATCAGAAGATGGAAACTCGCAACGTCCGTATCCTTTTTTTGGTATTTTATGTATTGTCCTTACTTGTTTGGATTGTCGAAGAAGTTTACACTTTGACAAAACCTCCAGAATACTTCGACAGATTTCGTGTCATCATCGCAACCATCGAATCATTCATTGCTCTTTCTTCTTTCTTAGTTGTTTTTATCTTGTATAAAGAATTAAAAAAAGAAGCTGTTGAAAACAAACAGGCAAAAACACAAATCCATGACTTAAAACGAACCAATCGTATTCTAATCAATCCAGAAAAAGGATTTTGGGCAGAAGCCAAAGCACAGATGATGGAATGGAATCTGACAGATGCAGAAACTGAAATAGCTATTCTTTTGTTAAGAGGTTTTTCCCAAAAACAAATCGCGGCAGTTAGGAAAAAAAGCCTACGAACCATCGAAAATCAAACTGCTTCGATCTATGAAAAATCTTCCATGCGAGGGAAACTCGAGTTCATATCTTTTTTTCTAACACCACTTTTGCCCGAAGAAGACTAAACAAAAAACCTTGACCAAAGCAAAATGATTTGGTTATTTTAAGTTTGTTTTATGAAAAGTCCACACATCGTATTTTTCGCAATCATTCTAACATTATGTAACATTTCGATTTGGTCTCAAACGAGTCTAGAAGATAGAGATAAACAAAGACAAACTGGTCTTATCAAAACAAATCAAAAGAAACAAGAAGAGATCTTACAAAAATACAATGACTTTGTCTCAAAGGCACAAAGTCGTTTTCCTGGTTTAAAAATATCATCATCCCCTATCGACTTAAAAATAGCTGAAGGCATTTCAGATCATAACAATGCTCCAGGTGCTTCCGAAAAAAAATCCAAATCTATCTCGGCGATTGCATCTGATAATTTCTATCTACAACTTGAGCCTTCCAATCAACCAAATGTCCGTTCCCAATTTAAGGTAAAAAAGGGAGATACCTTGGAAGTAGTAATGGTTTTAAAACAAGATGTTACTGACAAAAAAGAAGGTTCTCACTGGGTTCTCGTGCGAACAAAATCTAAAAAAGAAGGATATACCAAACAAGATTTATTACAGCCAACAAAACTTGCTGTGAAATCCAGAGATACAGAAGGACTATCCTTAGATCTAACCTCTTTACCTTCACGGGTAACACCAGAACCATCAATCACAAGTTATACGGATTCTAAAAAAGGTAAGGATATGTGGGTCAATGCCAGCTCATTAAATATGCGCGGAGAGCCAGATGTCAATGGTTATGTAATTGCGAGAATACCGAAAGGCATAAAAGTCTCTATTTTAAGTTCTACCACAACTGAAGAAACAATTGATGGAATCTCTTCAAATTGGCACCAAGTTTCATCCGTTTATGGAAATGGATGGGTTTTCGGTGGATATTTGAGTTCTTCCGAAGTTGTTTCATATGACGTTCAACCTGGAGAATTATCTTTCCCACAAGAAAATCCTGATGAGTTAAAAGTTGGAGAAAAACGTTTTGTTCGATCTTTAAACTTAAGAATGAGAGACGAACCGAATGATTATGGTTCTGTCATCACATCAATCCCTGGTGACGAGAAACTTAAGATTATCGATACGAAAAAAGAAATCGAAACAATTTCCGGAGTACGTTCTAAGTGGATTTATGTAAATTGGAACGACGAATGGGAAGGATGGGTCTTCGGTGGATTTGTATCAAAAGAACGTGGTCCCTTAATAGACAGTGACGATATATCAAAATATTTCCAAATACCAGTAGATAACGATCGTTATGTGTCTTCTAGCTTTGGAACTCGAGTTGATCCAGTCACTGGAAAAATGGGAACTTTCCATTCAGGTATCGACTTACCTGCACCAGTGGGAACTCCAATCAAAGCTGTCAGTGATGGAAAAGTTTGGCGAACAATCACAACTAGCGGTGGTTATGGGGTATTGACAATCATTAGCCATAAAAATAATATTTTTACCTACTATGCACATCAAAGTGAACGTCAAGTAAAAGAGGGTGACACAGTGCGCTCTGGTGATATCATTGGTCAGGTAGGAAACACTGGTAAATCTACTGGTCCTCATTTACATTTTGAAGTAAGGAAAGGCCCTGACCAACAAGCATTGGATCCTGGAGCATATCTACCCAAATGAAATTTAAAACTATCTACATAAGTATTTTTTTCTCTTTTCTTTTTTGTACACATCTCTACTCAGAAGAAACAATCACACCTGTTTCTGAAGTACCACCGCCAATCGATTTGGTAAAAATCCTAATAAAAGGGAATCAGAAAGAATTTGAAGCAGCAATCGCAAATGGTGGTGATATCAACTCCACTGATGAATCCGGAAAATCACTTCTCATCCTTTCTGTTGAAAAAAATAAACCTAAACAATTTGAATTCCTACTCAACCAAGGTGCTGATTTAAACAAAAGGGATCTTTCTGGTAAAACATTATTACATTATGTTGTGACATCTCGTTTTACGAACCAAATTAAATCATTAGTCGAGAAAGGTGCAGATTTAAATGCATATGATGCAGATGGAAATACAGCTCTTCATGTTGCGATCTTAAAATCAAACTTAGCCGTGCAAAAGTTATTAGTAGAAAGCAAAGCAGATGTTAACTTACGTAACAATCCAAGGAAATCACCTATCTATTTGGCCTTTGAAAAAGGCAAAATAGATTCGATCAATTACCTTCTGCAAAATGGTGCCGATATCAATTTACCAGACCTAACAGGTAGAACTCCAGTTTTTGTTTCAATTGATCAAAAAAATACAAAATTATTAAACTTGGCTCTCGATGCAAAAGCGAATCCAAATACAGAAGATACAAAGTCAATTTTACCAATTGTATTTGCGATAGAGAAAGGGCACACTGCTGGTGTAGAAATATTACTCAATCGAGGTGCAGATGTTAATGCTAAAACGCCAGAAGGTGAATCTTTATTATTTTATTCTGTAGAAAAAAGAAATCTAACGGTTACAAACTTATTGATTAAAAAAGGACTTAATGTTGATTCCAAAAATTTAACTGGTAAATCATTATTTGAAATCGCTCTTGCTAAAAATGATACAAACTTATTAAAATTAGTTTTGGATGCAGGTGCAAACCCAAACCAAACACTTACTTCACAAAAAAATCCGCTTGAAGATTCGATTGAGTCTTCCAAGTGGACAATCGCAGAACTATTGATTCAAAAAAATGCAGACATACAATCACCAAACCTTTCTGGATACTTACCGATTCATCTTGCAGCGAGGAAACCAGGATTAAAGATTGTAGATCTATTACTTAAAAAAGGTATCCCGGTAGACATAGAAAATACCAAAACAAACGAAACCGCTTTATCATTGGCAATAGATAATAAACAAATTACAATCGCCAAACTTCTATTATCAAAAAAAGCAAATCCAAATCATAAACTTAAAGATGGAGTTCCTTTAATTTTCTCCACAATTGAAAGAAAAGATGCAGAGGCATTTAAACTTTTAGTTTCTAGCGGTGCGAATCTTTTGTCCTTAAATGAAGAGGAAGAAAATTTAATCACAACGGTTTGTAAATTGGAAGTTGAAAAAAAGGATCAGAAGTTTGTTGATGAAACGATCAAATTATTGATCAGTAAAGGTGTAAATCCTAATGCAAAAAACAAACGGGGATTAAGTGCTCTACATATATCACTGAATCGAAATCGGACTGAAACTCTATCAACATTACTAACATTAGGTGCCGATCCAAACCTAACAGATAATAATGGCTTTACGGTTTTACATAAGGCGATTCAAAAGTTTTTAACTTCAAAAGAAAATAACCAAACGGAATCCTATAAAAAACTAGTACTTTTCCTAGTGGAAAGACGAGCGAACTTAAACCAACAGGATAAATTAGGGAAAACTATACTTTCCGAACTAGCGATTCAGTTTGATCCTGGTAAAAGTGAAGCCATTCTAGAATTAGCAAAAGTTTTCCTTCTAAATGGTGGAGATACAAAGCTAAAAGATAAAAATGGAAAATCTGCGTTGGATTATGCAGAAGAAAAAAGAATTCCTGAACTCATAGAAATTTATCGCGGTCTTTAATGTCCATTCCCAAAAAAGATAATCGTATCAACATATTCGACTTCGTTAATACAGTCCCAACAAAGACTTTCAAACGAGGTGAAATTATTGTACGTGAAGGAGATCCTTCTAATGAAAAAATGTATTTCATCTTAAGTGGAACTTTATCGGTTGGAATGGGTGCTCCTGACCAAGGGAACTTCCACGAGGTAAGAAAACTTTCAACAGGTGAATTTTTCGGTGAAATTGCGCTAATCTCTTCACATGCGAGAGCAATGACCGTCTTTATCGAATCAGACCGAGCTCAACTTGGTATCTTGGACAAACAAAACTTAATCCGAATTGCAAATTCAAATCCAATGTTTGTTTACGCTCTATTACAAACTTATGTAGAACGGTTGATTGAAGCAGAACAAAAACTTAAAGATCTAACGGAGGTAAGTGATGGGACTTAAAGAATCTCTAGCCAAACTTAGTATGATCAATATCAAACGAGGGGAAGTTCTTTTTAAAGAAGGCGTTCCATCCAATGGTGCAATGTTTTTTTTATTTGAAGGACAGTTGGACATTTACAAACAAATCGAAGGAAAACATACAAAACTACGGAGTATTCTCCCAGGTGAATTTTTTGGTGAAATGGCAATCATCAATAACAGTCCAAGAGCTGCTTCAATTGTTGTAGTTTCAGAATCAGCAAAACTTGGAATCATTAATCGAACTACTTTCGTACAAATGAGTCAAGAAAGTCCAGAATTCCTATTTTTATTATTAAAAAAGGTAATTGAACGATTATATGAAACTGATGGTAAAATTCGTGCAATCAAACGAAAACAAGATGAAGATTCCATGATTTCAAAATCAATTCCGATTAGCTCAAAAGACCCATCTTCAGATTCAGAGAACGATAACCAAAGTCAAGTATCCTTACAAACTTTTACAGATGATGCCCAAACAATCGGTGAATGATTTATTTCTCAAACTTCTTTCTTTTGATTTTAAAAACTTCTGGTCTAACTAAAATTTCTGGGATAACTTGTCCTGCCGAATCAGTTAATATAAATTTAATTACATTAGCTATTTGCTCTGGTAAAAGATACGATTTTGGATCGGCATCTGGTTCTATATTTAATTGTTCATAAAATTCTGTTTTTGTAATATCGGGTATCACCAAATGAACTTTTACCGAATATTTACGAAGTTCATCAAATAATAATCTAGCAAATTGATGAAGCCCTGCCTTTAGGGATGCATAAACATTTCCCCAAGGAGAAATTTCAATTCCAGAGATAGATCCAATAAAAAAAATCCTTCCTTCATTTTTTTTTAAAATTCGAGTTAATGAATTGGTCAGTAACATTGGCGATGTTAGTAAAACTTGAGTCATTTCTGTAATTTTATTAGGAGAGAATTCTTCAATCGGAGCAAAATGAGAAAACCCAGCATTATTCACTAGAATCGAAATGTTATCTATGTTAGGTATCTGATTCAAAAAATTTGGAATCGTATTTGGATTAGATAAATCACCTTTTAATAAGTGAAATTCAGGATGATGGTAATTACAATTTTCTGGGTTTCTGCATACACCAAACACTACATAATTTAGAGAAAGTAAGATTTGTGATATTGCTAATCCTATCCCCCTAGATGCACCAGTGACGATAGCAATATGTTTCATTTTAAACTTTCCATAAATTCCCAAACTAACATCGAACCATCGATTACTTTTGTTGTTTTACCTTGGTTTATAAATGGTAACACCGGCGTTTCCCCAGGCCAACTATGTCCAAGCCCATTTAACCGAATTAATTCGACAACTTTCTCATCAGAACAAGTTTGATAACGTTCAAAATCAATTTTGATAATTGATTCCTCTTCCATATATTCCATTGTTTTTTTAATAGATGATTCTTTACAGGAATTCCACTCTTTCCATCGTAGAATACTGTCAGCTACAGACAAAATTTCTTTCCCGTCTCTCACATAACCACCACTATATGGAACCAATGGATCTTCAGTTCCCGCGATAATCCCCATCGAAACTGGTATTGATTTAAATTTTTGTTTTGATTTTAATAAAAAAACCGAAAGTTGTGATGCAACACTGATTACACCTTTCCATAACTCTGGTTTTTCGATCGCAAGTCTTTGCGCCATAAAACCACCATTCGAGTGACCTACTAAAAATACAGATTTTTGATCAACAGAACCTTCTGCGATCAGCCGTTTAACAATTGATTCGATAAATACAACATCATTGATCGATTTTTCATCTGCTGGTGAATTCCCTCTCCCATCCGCCCAACTCCTTTTATAACCATCTGGAAAAATTACTATAAAACCTTTTGCATCAGCCAATTCATTTAATTTAGTTTGTTTCATCATAGAGACTCCTGTTCCGAATCTACCATGTAGGGCAACTAACATTGGTATAGGCATCCCGTCCCAATTTTTTGGATAATGTACAAGATATGTGCGTTTTTCGCCATTTAAAATAAAGTAATCTTTTTTTTCATTTTGCGATAGTTTATAAAAATACCCCATACAAGAAAAAAAACTAAAAGAACAAAAACAAAATATGAATGATAATCTTTTCATTCAACAAACTCCAATTTTGTAGTTTCCACTAATTGTTCTTTATAGATGCGATTGGGCCAATGTGTGATCATCAGAAGTATCACAGGTATTCCGCGCCACTGATCCATCCCTACTGAATATTCATTCTCAAATAAAATAGAATCTGATTTTGAATAACGAAAAGTAAGTGATTGTTCTGATCTTATATGAGAAGGGAATATTCCTCCAGTAAAAAAAGTGAGTAAAAATTGAATTTTATGTAAAAGTGGAAATTGGTATTTTGGATCTTTTTTTTGTAAAATTATTTCTAATACCAAAGGAGAAGATGGATCTTCGACTATCCCTTGTTTTTTGATGTTTTCTAATATAATGTCCTTTTCTTGCTCGTATCGATAAAATCCAGTAAAAAGAATTTTAAATTTTTTTTCATTGGTTAATTTCAAATTTCGATATTTGGAAGTTACTGGATCTGGAAATGCAGCACAATGCAATGAAAATAGCAGAATACCATATATGAAAAAGTTTATCCATTTAGAGTTCATCTTTTACATCACCTAAAAATTCAGAAACTTTCTCAGCAAGTATTGTGTTCCATTCATTACGATCATCTACCCACATCATTAACAAGGATACCCAGCCAAACACTCGATACGATTCAATCGGATACCTAAATTCCTTTTCTAAATTTCCACTCTTTTTTAATCGAAAAAGTATGTAATCATCGTCTCGGTCTATATCTGGAATGATAAAAAATGTACTAATTGCCAAAAATCGATTTGTTAAATAGATCAAAAATCGATTCTGATTCCGTTCGGCAAGATAGGAGACCGGTTCTGTTGATTCCCCTAGAAAAAATTTAAACTTTGGACTAGATTCTAAAATAATTTGTAAATGGTAATCAGCTGTCGTTTGATTGAAGTGTCGTACTGAGGAAAACTTTCCTGATTTTTCTAATGCAGAAAGAATATAAGTCACCCGTCTTCTATCCAATTCTTCATCCCAACCGATCAATTCATAACTTAATGATCGATTATAATTTTCTTTTCCAAAATCGATTTTACGACGCTCACTTGAATAAAACACCGAACAAGCAAATTGGAAGGAGCAGAAAAAAACAAACAAAACAATGGTAATATTTTTTTTCATAAATTATTTTGATACAATTACCAATTCAAAATTGGTGGTCGGATACTCTTGTCCATTGATCGCGATTGAAATTTTTTGGATTCCTGGATAATATACGCGTGTCGTGATGGGTTTAAAAGAATGAGATTTATCAATAATAACCTCTTCCTTAGGCATAACAACTTTTTCACCTAACTGAAATACTTTTATTCCATACTTCCCATTTGCCAATAAAAATGCCAACTTATACTCTATTCTTAATTTGGTTTTTGTTTGTGATGGATTTACAAATCTTACATTAAATTCCAACGATTCGCCAATTTTAATCTTTTTCTTCTTTAATTGTAATTTTAGGTTTGTCGCCTTCCATTTAGGATTGTAATCAAAAAATGACAAGGCTGTTTGATTACCTTTTTTTAATAAACCTCTCAGAGCATGTTTTAAATTTTTATCCAATTCTTCGGATATCCCAAATTTATTTTTACAAAAGTCGACAACGATTTCTGGCTGAATTTTAGATATATCATTTAAATGGTTTGAAACACTTCTACGAACAATCTCATTTTCATCATTCCACAAGTTTTCCAAGATTCTTAAATGAATATTTGGATTTTTTTTGATAGATGGGATTCCGATTCCCCAAGGTAACATGGGACGGCTCCCTTCACTAGCCAAACGCCTAACAAAAGCTTCCTTATGTTTTGACCATTTCTCCATTTGTTTGATAGTTTTATCAAAATAAGTTTGATAATAATATCGAATCGCAAATTCAGCACTCGAAAAAACAGTCGTCTGTTCTAAAACTCTCATCGAAGTCTCAAAGTCGTCTAAACCAGATTTAGTGACAATATCATTAACAAAAATATATGGGAAATTAAAATCACTAACACCGTTTCCCCTTAGAGATTCGATCAAATGCAAAAGTTTCGGTTCAATCTCCAATAAAGGAGCATCCCAAAAATACAAAAAAACTTCGGCTATTCGATTGATTCTTTCTTTCAGCTCAAATTTTTTCCAAGACACATCCAATATTTTTTTTTGGAAAACTTCCGGTTTGATTTTTGGATCAACTTGTGTAACAATATAACTTAAATTTTTGATCCAATCGGGAGAATATATTTCTTTTAGCGGTTCCATATGTTTTTCAGTATTCTGTAATAATTTTAAATATCTTTACATTACGATAACTCAAAAATTTGCTTTAGGTAACCAAACAGAAAAACAAGCTCCGATTGTTCTTGGCTCGAGTTCAATTTTTCCACCCATCTGAACGATCATTTTTTTACAAATATCCAACCCTAATCCCATTCCTTCTCCATTTGGTTTTGTCGTAAAAAAAGGTTCAAATATTTTATCTTTTATTGTATCTGGGACACCAACTCCGGAATCAATAATTGAAACTTTGATCCATTGTTCAAGCGTTTGTAATTTTATTTCTAAAGTTCCTGAATATGACATCGCATGTAGTCCATTATTTATCAAATTGATCCAAACTTGATTGAG